>JALYGD010000363.1 GCA_030777265.1 Actinomycetota bacterium
CGCCCCGCTCCACTGCCTGGTCGAAGCCGACCCGCTCGAGGACCTTGTCCGCGGCTTTGGCCAAGGCCTTGGCGACGAAGATTCCGACGATGAGAATGACGAGGAAGGCAACGAACTTGGGGAGGAATGCTGCCACCTTCGCCCATGCGTCTTCGATGCCACGACTGAACTCCACTGCTGCGATGGGACTCATTTCTACCTCCATGAGAGAGATGGTGCGGCGATCTGGCACCTCTCGACCTCCACCCTCTGAAACGCCTCGGGCGCCTCGCCATTACGCAGCGCTGCCGCTCGGCGAGCAGCCCGGGGCGATCGACCGTGCAGGCCCGCCCAGGCCGGCCGCCGGCGACGGGATTCGAGGGCTGGCGACTGTCCGAGTTGGGGGTCTCGCGCTCTTGGTACCCCCCAATGAGCCGCGCCCGGGATGGGAACCCCCGCACCTGGCCCACGACCTCGTCGGAAAGCTGAACGCGCCCCTGCGAAGGGCTACTTCTTGCCGAACAACCCCCCGAGCCCCCCACCGCCGGTGAACTTGGCGATCAGGTCCTGGGGGTTCACGCCGAGGCGCTCCAGCAGCCCGGAGTGCTCTTGGGGGTCCACCTTGTCAGGGAGCTGCCGGTCCGCCTCGGCCGCCTTGTCCTGCTGTCCCCGATCCTTCAGCAAGCCGATGATCATGTCCTTGTCGATCTGCATCGTGTTCTCCCTCGTTCGTCATGTTCGTCGACCCCTACCCGTCGGCCGCGTCGTCACTCCGCCTCTCTGCCTGCTGCCACGGGATGGCCTCGAGCCGTGCAAGCATTGGGTGGGCTCTGGCTTGAAGTGGCTCGACATGGCAGCGTGGAGGTCGGGAACGCCCTCATAGGAGGCAGGATGGGGGAGAATCGGGGACCGCCTCGCCCCGGCTCCGTCGCGGGTCCCGCAAGTGGTGCTCGTCTCGTCATCCATCTCCTCGGCGAGGCGGAGGTCAGCTTCGAGGGGCGTCTCCTCCCCGACCTCACCACCCCCCGGATGCAGCGGATGTTGGCGCTACTGGCACTCGCCTCTGGTGCTCGGCTGCGGCGCGACCGGGTGGCCTACCAGTTGTGGCCCGACTCCAGCGAGGCGCAGGCACGGACCAACCTGCGCAAGCTGCTCCACGACTTGCGCCAGCCCTTCGCGAAGCCCGACGACTTCTTGGAGGTCGGCGGTCAGACGATCGGCTGGAACCCCGATGGCCCCGTGTGGGTCGATGTGGTGGCGTTCACCGACGCGCTCAGCCGTGACGACGCCGCCGCCGCGGTGCGCCACTACGGGGGGGACCTCCTCCCCGCTTGCTACGACGACTGGGTGACAGCTGAACGGGAGCGGCTCCGCTCCCTCGCCATCGACGCCTTGACCGGTCTGGCCCTGGAGGCGAACGAGGAGGGGCGGGACAACGCTGCCGTCGACCACGCCCGGCATCTGCTCCGCATCGACCTTCTCCATGAGCCCGCCTACCGCGTGTTGATGGAGGCATTGGCTCGACGGGGCGATCGCAACGAGGCGCTCCGCACCTACCACCGCTGCGTCGACGTCTTGGAGCAGGAACTCGGTGTCGGCCCGGATTCCGCCACGGTCGAGGCATACAGCCGCCTACGCGCCCCGTCCCTCGGCCGCCAGGGGACTGGTGACACCACCCAGGGCGGATCGCCGCTCGTCGGACGGGACGCCGAATGGCGTACTGCGCATCACACGTGGTGTGCCGCCGCCCAGGGCGCTGCACGATTCCTGCTCGTGTCGGGCGAGGCCGGCGTCGGGAAAACCCGGCTCGTCGAGGAGCTCGCCGAGCGGTCCATAGCAGAGGGTTACGCCGTCGCCCGCACCCGTGCCTACGAAGCCGCCGGCAGCCTGCCATGGGGACCGGTCGCCGATTGGTTGCGATCCGACGTGGTGCGGGTCGGCCTCGAGAGGCTCGACCCGGTCTGGCTGACCGAGCTCGTCCGACTGTTGCCCGAACTGCGCAGGGACCGCCCGGGCCTCCCGGAGACCTCGTCCGCCACCGACGCAGGCCAGCGCCAGCAGCTGCTCGACGCCGTTCGCCGCGGCTTGCTGGCCTGCGGCCGACCGCTGCTCCTGGTCGTCGACGACCTCCAGTGGTGTGACCCCGACACTCTCGAACTGTGCGCCTTCCTGCTCCAGACCTCGCCCCAAGCGCCGTTGCTCCTGGCCGGCACCTGTCGCGACGAGGAGATGGGAGCGGGCCACCCCGTGACATGGCTCCAGGAGCGGCTGGCCCGCGAGCGTGTTCTCACCCACATCGCGCTCGAGCGGCTCGACCCGCGCGCCACCGCCGAGATCGCCGCCCTCGTCGGTCGACGACCACTCGACGATGACATGGCCGTCCGTCTGTGGGAGGAGACCGAGGGAAACCCTCTGTTCGTCGTCGAGGCGGTCCACGCTGGGTTCGGCACCGACGAAGGGACCGGCAACCTGGTGCTCACCCCGACCGTTCAGGCCGTCATCGGGGCCCGTCTCCGACGCCTCTCGCCCAATGCTCGTCGCCTCGTGGACATCGCCGCGACCATCGGGCGCGACTTCACTCCGGGCGTCCTCGCCTCAGCCGCGGAGGTGGCCGAGGACGAGCTGGCCGAAGCCCTCGATGAGCTGTGGCGCCGCCACATCGTTCGTGAGCGCGGCGCTGCCTATGACTTCAGCCACGACAAGCTGCGGGAGGTGGCGCTGGAGGCCATCAGTCCCGCCCGGCGAAGGAAGCTCCATCTGTCGGTCGCGCTCTCGCTCGAGCGGCATCACGCTGGCGACCTCGGGGCAGTGAGCGCCCGCCTCGGGTCGCACTACGAGAACGCCGGCCTCGACTCCAAGGCGGTGGAGGCGTACGAGCGGGCGGCCGAGCATGCCTATCGGGTGTTCGCCCTGGACGACGGGATCTCATTGTTGCAGGAGGCGCTCCGCCTCCTCGACCGGTCTCCGCAAGGCCCGGTCCGCGATGAGATCGAGCTGCGGCTGCGGTCGGCGCTGGGCGTGCCCCTCGCCGCCAGACAGGGCTACGGCGCCCCCGCCGTCAAGCACAGCTACGAGCGCGCCCTCACACTCCACCGACGGCTCGGCCACCGCCCCAGCCCGTCGGTGCTGAGAGGCCTAGCTCTGCAGGCGGTGGTGTCGTGCGACTTCCACCGAGCCGCCGAGATGGGCCACGAGCTGCTTGCCGCCGGTCGAACTGACCACACCGCCCTCGTGGAAGGCGACTACGTGCTCGGGGTCGTGGCTTTCTGGAGGGGGAACTTCTCCGTCGCCGAGGCCCATCTCGAGCGTGCGCTCGCGCGGTACCGGCCCGAGGACGCGCCGCTGCACATCACCCGCTACGT
>JALYGD010000364.1 GCA_030777265.1 Actinomycetota bacterium
GCCGCGGTCAGCCCAGGCCTCGGCGGCGGCGCCCATGGTGCGGGACTTGCCCGCTCCGGCGGGGCCGACCAGACAGGTGATGGACTCCCCGTCCAGGGTGAGCCGGCGCACGGCCTCGGCCTGGTCGACGTCGAGGCCGTGCAGGGCGACGGCCACGTCGGTGTCGTCTGGATGAGCCAGGGTCCGCTGCGCATCCCGCCCGGCCACCGCGGCGTCGAGCACCTCCTGTTCCCGGGCGAGGGTCGCCAGGGTGGAAAACAGCGGAGCACCATGGGCCTCATAGACCGAGCGGCCGTCCCGGCGGCGTAGGTCCGCAGGCGGCTCGGGACTGGGAGCCGCCAGGCGGACCACGCTCGGATGAGCCAGCAACTCGTCGGCGACCCGCTCCATCCAGCGCCGGGCCTCCTCTGCTCCGCCGAGGCCAGCCGGTGCCCGCCGGGCCACCTGCTGGACGACGTGGCACCGGCTCCAGGTGGACAGCGAAGAGGACAGCTCGGCCAGGCACTCAACCACCACCGCATCGTCGTCGACCACCGGACCGATGCCCGGACGTGGACCACGGCGATCGACCACCTCGCCCAGCCACGACTCGGACGCCAAGCCGGCCTCCTCGGCGTCGCCTCGCCAGCGGTCGTGCAGGCCCTCGTCGCCGACCTCGGGATGGGTCTTGGCCGTCCTGGTGACCAGCACCGCCCGTTGGTAGATCCCCCGGCGCTCGGCAGCAGTGAGGCTGCGCCCGAGGACGACCTCCGACTCGGCGATGCGGGCCTTGGCCTCGGCCTCGGCCGCACGACGGCGCTTGGAGTAGCGAGACAGCAGCTCCTCGGGGACACCGACGATGTCGGCCTGGCCCTTGCGATCGACCGGTCCCCACACCACCCCCAGGCGGGCCTCGCTCTCGGCCCGGAGTGCCGCTTGGTACACCAGGCCCGCCGGCTTGAGCTCTCGGTGGAGCGCCCGGGAGTCCAGTGCCCGCCACACCCCATCTCCGCAACGCACCCGTCCGGAGACCAGGACATGGGTATGGAGCTGGGGATCGCCGGCCCGAGAGGTGCGGTGCACGAAGGCGGCACCCACCAGCCCCTCGGTGTCGACCTGGCGGATACCGGCCTTGCCCTGGCGGGAGAACGCCGCGTGTTCCTCCAGGTACTCGAGGCCAGCAGTCACCGCCGCGTCATGGGCCTCCCGGGTGGCCATTCCCACCTCGCCACCACCCAGGGCCCACAGGGCCGAGAATGACTTGGGCGCCGAGAAGGTCAGGTCCCAGCCGGTGACCCGATCGGCGTCGGCACGGACCCTGTAGGTGGCGCCGAGGGCTTCGCCGGTATCGGGATGGACGGCGTCAAAGAGCCGGGCGAGTTGCTCGGGCGAGACCTCGCCGGATAAGCCGGCGGCTACGGAGCCGTGTCCCACCCAGTGGCCCACGGCCTCGCCCCGCCCCGGCATAGTAGTCCTCCAGGCCCGGTGCGACCTCGTCCGTGTAGTAGGACACCGTGGCGGGGGTGACCTTGCCCAAGCTCAGCACTGCGCAGCCCGGGGATGAGCGGCCGGGACGGCCGCTGAGGTTGACGGCACCGCAGGGTGCCAATGTGTGAAGCGGTTGTTGGGGCTGTGGTGGAGGGCGCTGGTGATGGAGAGGGTCGCGGTGGCGCGGTAGGGGCCGTGGTCGGTGAGGAGCCGTTCGGGGCGGGCCGCGTCTGGACTGGGGACGTCAGTGCCGGACGGGCCGGTGGCGATGGGCCGGAGGTCGTGTCCCGGAGCGGCGGGACCGTGAGGGTGGTTGCCGGCCGAGATTGTCGCCATGGCGTCAGCAACTCGGCGAGGGTGGGCCAAACATGTCGAGCTGGTCGCACTTCGTCTTGCCTCGTCGTCGGGCCGGTGGGGTGGCGTTGTGATGTGGAGTCACGCGGTGGCGCCGAAGTTCATCGGTTGCGGCCTCTCCGTCGCTGGTCGTGAGGTCCCAGTGGGAGAAATCGACGCCGGTCAGCTCCTGGAGCTTGACTAGGAGGGTCGAGCGAAACGGCTAGCGAAAGTAGGCCGGCAAAAGAGCTGCCTCGCGCGCTCGGTGCCAGGAGGCAGCTCTTCCCTGGCCGGGAGGGTTACTGTTCCTCAGGCTCGCCAGCAGGCGTGCACGCTGCCTTAACAATCTGGCCAGGAGGTAGGCCCCTAAACTCGTTCGGCCCAGGTCCCTTGGCAGTTTCGCTGAAGATCTCGCCGGGAGGCGGGCACAGTCCCGGTCCCTTCCCATGGGATTCCCCGTGGTCAGCGAACGCCGCTCCCGCGGTGCCCACTACCACGGTTCCAAACATCGTCGCGGCAACGAGCCCGCGAACAACTCCACTTCTCATCCTGCTACCGCCCCTTCTCTCACGGCGCCTTGCCCTGAGGCGAATAGCTTCCCTTGGAACTGGCGAGCTGTAAAGGGGAGTTACGCCGCCAGCGGGACGGCTCGGGCCTTGGCAAGCGCCACGGCCAGCCGAGACAGGATCGTCAGGTCGACGTGGAGCCGGACCCGCTCCATCCTCCGCACCCGAAGGGGCAGCATCGCCCATTCGTGCTTCAGGCGTCCGAACTCACGCTCGACACCGGAGCGTCCTCGGTAGAGCTTCTTCCACCGCACCGTCTCCCTCGGGATGAGGGTGTGCAGCCGGTCGGCCTTGATCCACACGCTCGCAGGCGAGCACTCACCCGAAGGGCAGCGGTACTTCGACGCGCCACGCTTGGCGTCGGACCCGGCGAAGGCCCAGGTGCCGTGCTCGCACGTCGGGGGCCGGTGCTTGCCCGCCTTCACGAACGGGGTCTCCTTCAGCGGGACCACCGGGCGGATGCCCCGGCTCTCGCACGCCTCGTAGACCGGCCCCACGTCGTAGCCACGATCCATGGCGCAGGTGTCGACGCCGAAGCCACGACCGAGCAGCGAGTCGAGCAGCCTGGGCACGACGGGGGCCTCGGCATCCTTGGCCGTCTCGACCTGCCAGGCGACCGGGAGGCCGGTGGTGGCGCAGACGGCGGCGTGGACCTTGTAGCCGTAGTACCCGCCACCCTTGCGAACGGAGATGGAGGAACGGTGGCCCCAGGAGGCATCGGGGTCGCTGAACCGCTTGCGCTCCGGGCCGTGGTTGTAGACGAAGCGTTGCCCGTTGGCGTAGGCGGGCAGGTCAGACCCGTCGATGGCAACGTCTCGGCCAAGCTCGGGCATCTCGTCGTGGAGGGAGGCGAGGACGGCGGCGATGCAGGCGTCGAGGCTGGCCTTGTGCTGGCGCAGCTTGGCGGTGAAGCGGTAGCAGGCGTAGACGGAGGGGGCTTCGCCACCGAGGGCGGCCCGCAGGGCGGCGTGCTCGGCCACCAGCGCAGCGGTGCGGCTCCACGTCGGGATCGTGTAGAGGGACTTCAACAGCGCCATGCCGACCATGGCGCGGATGGGGTAGCCGGGTCGACCCGTCCAGCGGGTCGCCTCCAACTCGGCCACCAGCCGAGCTACCTCGGGGCTGTCGAGCAGCCTTGCCAGCATCTCGGCGTCACAACGCCGTGGTACGTTCGTACCGGCCATCGGAGCCACAACTCCTTGGTCCAGACCCCGGGGTGTTAGCGCACCGCCGGGGTCACTTATTTATTGGGATACCAAGGAGTTTACGACCGGGGTGTGACAGTAATGATCGAGTTACCAAGCCGAGACGGCGAGTCAATTGGAAGCCGCAAGGGCACGGAAGGCAAAGGCTGGCATCTTCACACTCTCCGCTTTCTCAGCTATAGACCCCCCTTGGCCCATCACTTCGAGTATCTTGCGGATAAGAACGGGGTGCTCGTTCTGCACCTCGACCGGTTCATGTCGGTGCCAGCCCCGACTCGTCATCTGCTTACGCAACGACACGAACCGCGGCTCGGTTATTAGGCCAAGGTCAAGGGCGCGATGAGCACATGTGGCAATCGATGCGCCAAAGGTTGCCTTGACATGGGCGAGAGTGGTGAGTGTTAGAGGCGGTTTCATGGCTTCGATAGCCGCGTCGTAAGGGAGAAGAAGCGCACTCGCCAACCGGTTCGCTTCCTTCTCCGCCTTGTCCGGGTCTAGCTCGTCGTCCCGCCGCGGCGAGTGAAGAACAAGATGGGCCAACTCGTGAGCGATCGTGTACCGCTGTCGATCGCCGGGGTCACTGTGCGCGAACACGACGATTGGGCGACCGCCTAGGCCGAAGTCGGGCCAAGCTGAGAAGCCATAGTGATCCGGGATGTCGCCGGGGAAGCCAGCGACCACAACGCCAGCCCGCTCAACGGCCCGAGTGAGGTTGGGGATCGGATCGCGATACCCAACACCCGCGTCCTCGCGGACCTGCGCTGCCACTTCCTCAATGTCGGTCACTGACCGTACCGGTGTGATGCAAATGGGCGGCAGCTCCACGACCGCGCTCGCCCATTGTACGAGTTCAACGATCTGTCGGGCCTGGGCACGAACCTGCCGAGTGACTCGCGCCTTGCCGCGCTTCAGCCGACGGAAGTACCCGTCAGGGAGATCGGGAAGTGCACCGAGATGGAAGAACTCGTATGGGAACGCCGTAGCCTTTGCGATCCTCGCGACATCCTCTGGCTTGGCGGCAGTACGACCCGCCTCGATATCACTAATCTGACTCTGTGAAAGACCTGCTAAATCCGCTAGGGCGGTCTGAGTTAGTCCGCAAAAGTCCCGAACGTGCCGTACGCGCTCGCCGATCAACCCTCGTCCTCGCCGAGATCTGGCTCTTCCAGGCGAAGGGGAACATCGATATCGTCCTCTTCCGCTGCAGCAAATGTCAAACCAGCAAGAGGATCAAGCTTGATAGTCGTACGCCACTCTAGCTTGGGTGTGCCCTTGAAATCCCACAAGCCGTGGGGTCTACAAAGTCCTAGTTCTAGAGCCCCCTTTCGTACAAGCCAGTACAGAATGAGGTTCGCACCGACCTCCCCATAGAACAGAGTAAGTCCAAGTTGCTGGAAGAAGCGCTGCCTAGCCGGGTTACGGCCAGGGTTCTGAGGGGCGTCGTTGGCTGCCTTGCAGACGTGCACTTCAAACGGGTCCTTCAGAAGCCTGATGCCTGAGTGGTGAAACAGCCGGAGGTCCCAGTCTCTCGGCCCCGTCTCCTTGGCCAAACTCAGCCGTGCTTCGTAGCGAACGATGTGAGCCCACATGTGCGGATCAAACTCTCGGCGCTCTTCAGCGAAGAACTCGTCAGCAGCGCCTCTGCCACGGTCGAGCGCCCGCCACGTCGCCGCTACCGGACCGGCCAGGTACTGGGCGATATGCTCCGGTTCTTCGGCCTTGTCGGCCGGTGGTGTGTACATGGCGCCGATCTTATCGACAGGGATCACACACCGTCAAGGACCGGTGGGGTAACCGTGCGCCGGTCCTGGGGTACCGCCCGAGCCTCCGACCCGAACCTGGCCCTCCTACCTGCGGGTTCGCCTTTCGCTAGACCCTCCTAGAGGCACCCGCAGCACGCCGCCCAGGTCGACCACCGGCAGGCCGCACTGCCCGCCGGTCTGTCGCCACAGTTTGGCCATGGCGTAGGCCTTGGTCCGCCCGATGCGCATGAGGCAAGCGGCTTCCTCCACGGTCAACATCGGCGGCAGCTTCGTCATGACACAGCCTCCGGCTCATGACAGTACGCACCTACACTGCATGTGTACCGTACCACGGGCCGCTTGTGCCAAACAGCAGGCACACAAGCGACGAGCCATGGTACGTTCATGACATGCGTCGCCGCTCCACTCCGCCGCCCCCGAACCCGGAGCCGGTCCCCTGGCCCGAGGTCGACATCAACCAGGTGGTGGCCTACAACGTGCGCCAGGCCCGAGAGCTTCGGGGCTGGACCCAAGAGGAGCTCGCCGACCGCCTCGAGCCCTACCTGGGCCAGCGCCTAACCCAGGCGGCGGTGTCGTCCATCGAGCGGGCCTGGGACGGGGACCGTCGCCGGGAGTTCGACGCCCACGAGCTATTGATCTTCGCCCTTGTGTTCGACCTTCCCATCACGTGGTTCTTCCTGCCGCCGGCGGGCGACCGCCGGATGATGCGAGCCACCACCCGCCCCGTCGGCGAGCTCTACGACCGGCTGCTTGGCCTACCGCATCAGCTTGAGGAGCTCCACGCCCGGCTCCGCGAGTACGGCATCGCTGATCCCGATGCCGCCGACGAGGTGGTGGAACGCCTCACCGGGGAACCGAGCAGGTCTCGCCGCCGCAGCTACAAGCACCGGCGCAAGGAGATGATGCTGGCCCTGTTAGACCACCAGGCCGACGACTTCGATGTTGCGATCGAGGACCTGGGTCGGCGCCTCGACCACCTGCGGGCGGTAGGCATTCGTGGCTGGGTAGCCCAGCACACCAACGACTCCGACTTCGCCAGGGCCCCAGCACCCGACCCGGTGAGCGAGGAGCCAGGTGGGGCGGGTCCGACACCAGAAGGCGCATCGGACGCCGCTGCGCCTGGGAGGCGTTCGACCAAGAAGACGTAAACCGCTGGACACGGCCGCCTGCACGGCATGGCGGACGAGACGACATCAGCCGGCACACGGCGTCAATCGACGCAGGACGATGGGAGGCCCGAGATGAGAGGGTCGCTTCGATGATCGACAAGCGGCGCACACGCCATGGCGAGATTCGCTACGAGGTCCGGCTCCGAGGCGGCGACGGCAAGGAGCGATCACGGACCTTCCGCACCAAGAAGGAGGCGGAGCGGTACGAGCGATCGCAGCACACTGCCCTCGAGCAAGGCTTGTGGGTGGACCCTCGGGCCGGCAGGGTCACCCTAGAAGCATGGGCGGGGGAGTGGGAGCGCACCGTCGTGCACCTGCGGCCAAGCACCCGGAGGATCTACGCAGCCAACCTGCGCAACCACATCCTCCCCGAGCTGGGCAACATCGAGCTGGGCAAATTGACACCCTCGCTGCTGCGGGCCTGGCTCTCGGGACTTACGACCAAGAATGGAGCACACGGGAAGCCACTGGCTCCCGGCTCGGTGGCTCAGGCCTACCGCACGCTCAACCGGGTGCTGGTCGCTGCTGTCGACGATGAGCTACTCGGGCGCAACCCGCTGAGCGGCGTCAGGCCGCCGCGAGTGGAGCCTGAGCCCATGCGGTTCTTGTCCCACGAGGAGGTCGCCACCCTCGCCGCCGCCGTGGATCCTCGGTACGGCGCCTTGGTCCTGGTTGCCGCCTACACGGGCCTGCGGGCAGGAGAGCTCATCGGCTTGCGGCGCCAGCACGTCGACCTCCTGCGCCGGACCATCACCGTCGTCGAGCAGGTGCAGTACGTCGGTGGTCAGCATCTCGTGCTGCCGCCGAAGAGCGCAGCTGGTCGCCGGTCCGTCGCCGTGCCCGCCGTTG
>JALYGD010000365.1 GCA_030777265.1 Actinomycetota bacterium
ACGACCTGCTCGAAGTTGGGACCCTCGGGACGCTCGAGCTGCTCGAGCGTGCACTCGTCGGGATCCTTGTCCGGACGCCAGCGCTCGAAGCGCGTGGCGTGCCGGAAGCGGCCGCTTGTGAGCTGCTGGTAGCTCACCTCGCAGACGAGACACGGCTCGAGCGCCACCCACGACAGGTCTTTGCCTCCGGTCCAGCGGCTCGGTTCACCCGGGCGGCGAGCGCCCTCGCCGAAGGGGTCGCTCGCGTCCGCGTGGAGCGGTTGCAGACGTTCGAGCAGCGAGACCCGCTCCTCGTCGGAGAAGTTCGAGCAGTGGCCCATGAAGTGCAGCTGCCCGGCGGCGTCGTAGAGACCGAGCAGCAGCGAGCCGACGCCCGCGATCGGTCCTTCCTTGTGGATGCGGTAACCGGCGATCACGCAGTCCACGGTGCGACGGTGCTTCACTTTCACCATCTCGCGCCTACCCTCGACGTACGGCGCGTCCGTGCGCTTGGCGACGATCCCGTCGCAACCCGCCGACTCGAACTCGTAGAACCAGCGCTGCCCGAGGTCCAGGTTGGTCGTCGAGGGGGTGAGGTGCCACGGCGCCTCGAGCCCGGTCAGCAGAGGCTCGAGCTCTTCGCGCCGCGCGCGAAAGGGCTGCGTGCGCAGGTCTCGTCCCTGCAGAGCGAGCACGTCGAAGGCGACGAGCTGTGCCGGGGTCTCGTGGGACAGCTTCTCGATGCGGCTCACTGCGGGATGGATCCGTTCGGACAGGGCGTCGAAGTCCAGCGTCCCGTCACGCACGACGACGACCTCAGCGTCGACGACTGTGCCGTCCGGCAAGGCCGTCAGGGCCGCGGTGAGCTCGGGGAAGTAGCGCAGCAGGGGCTTGTGGTTGCGGCTGTCGAGGCGGGGCTCGCCGTCCCTGGTCGGCGACCACGCGAGCACCCGGAAACCATCCCACTTCGGCTCGTACGCCCAGGGTCCCGCTGGCAGGTCCTCGCGGATCTTCGCTTCCATCGGGCTCAGCGGCGGGTCGAACGGATGGGTTGGCACGTCCACTCTCCTCAGGGCTCCTCCCGAGCCTAAGGGGGTCAAGCCTCCTTCGGTCGCCACAACAGCACCGTCGAGCGGGCCCCCACGCACACCGTCTCGCCTGCCTTCAACTCCTCCTCCGCCTCCGATCCCGGCAGCGCCTTGCTCGTGTCGAGCAGCTTCACCCACGCTCGTTCAGCGCCGGCATCTGGCCCGCCCTCCCGGGGCGCCGCCCTTATCCCGGGCAGGGTGAAGTCCAAGGACTCGTCCGAGGCGTTGAAGACCACGTAGAAATCGTCATCAATGATGCGTTCGCCGCGCGGCCCCGGGGTAGGAATGCCTCGCCCGTTGAGAAACACCCCGAGCGATTTGGCGGATCCGACCTCCCAGTCCTCGTCCCTCATCTCTGAACCATCGGGACGGAACCAGCCGATATCACTGAGCTCGGTGCCTCGAATGGAACGGCCGGCGAACCAGCGGCGACGGCGGAAGACGGGACGCTGGTGTCGCAGCGCTATGAGTAGACGGGTGAACTCGAGCAGTTCCTCGTCGAGCTTGTCCCACTCATACCACGAAATCTCGTTGTCCTGGCAGTATGCGTTGTTGTTGCCGTACTGTGTTCGGCCGAGCTCATCCCCGCCCAGCAGCATCGGCACACCCTGGGAGAGGAACAGCGTCGTGAGGAAGTTGCGCTGCTGCTTTGCGCGGCAGGCGACCACGTTCGGGTCGTCGGAGGGTCCTTCCACGCCGCAGTTCCACGACTGGTTGTGGCTCTCCCCGTCGCGGTTGTTCTCCCCGTTCGCCTCATTGTGCTTCGCGTTGTAGGAGACGAGGTCGCGCAGCGTGAACCCGTCGTGCGCGGTGACGAAATTGATGCTCGCATTCGGGCGCCTTGCCTCCCAGGCGTAGAGGTCGGAGCTGCCGGTGAAGCGGTTCGCGAACTCGCCCAGCGTCGCTTGCTCGCCCCGCCAGTAGGCGCGGACGGTGTCACGGTACTTGCCATTCCACTCCGACCACAGTGGCGGGAAGCTGCCCACCTGGTAGCCGCCCTCCCCCACGTCCCATGGCTCGGCGATGAGCTTGACCTGGCTGATCACCGGGTCCTGCTGGATGATGTCGAAGAATGCCGACAGCCGGTCGACGTCGTGCAGTTCGCGGGCGAGGGTAGCCGCGAGGTCGAACCGGAAGCCGTCGACGTGCATCTCGAGTACCCAATAGCGCAGCGAGTCCATGACCAGCTGTAGGACGTGTGGATGCCGCATGTTCATGCTGTTGCCGGTGCCGGTGTAGTCCATGTAATGGCGCTTGTCATGCTCCATCAGCCGGTAGTAGGCCGCGTTGTCGATACCGCGGAAGGAGAGCGTGGGGCCGAGGTGATTGCCCTCGGCCGTATGGTTGTAGACGACGTCGAGTATGACCTCCATTCCCTCCTCGTGGAGGATCTTCACCATCTGCTTGAACTCTTGCACCTGCCTGCCAAGCCCGGCACTGCTCGCATACTCGTTGTGGGGAGCGAAATAGCCGATGGAGTCATAGCCCCAGTAGTTGCGCAGTCCTTTTTCCAGCAGTCGATTCGAGTGAATGAACTGATGCACGGGGAGGAACTCGACTGCGGTCACGCCGAGCTTCTTCAGGTGGTCGATCACCGGCTCGGCGGTCAGTGCGGTGTAGGTCCCGCGCAGCTCGTCCGGGACGTCGGGGTGCAGATAGGTGAGCCCCTTCACGTGTGTCTCGTAGATGACCGTTTCGTGCCACGGCCTGTTGGGGTGGCGGTCGTTCCCCCAATCGAAGAACGGGTTGATCACGAGGCCCTTCGGTACGAACGGGGCGCTGTCCTCGAGGTTCGGCGGTCCGTCGGGCTCTCCGAAGTGATAGCCGAAGACCGCCTCCTCCCACTCGACCTGTCCCTCGATCGCCTTGGCGTAAGGGTCGATGAGGAGCTTGCTGGAGTTGCAACGGTGCCCCTCCTCCGGCCGGAAGGGCCCATGGACCCGGTAGCCGTACCGCTGGCCCGGACCGACGTCGGGCGTGTAGCCGTGCCATATCGACCCGTCGACCTCCGGGAGGTCGACCCGGGCCTCCGTGCCGTGCTGGTCGAACAGACACAGCTCGACCCGGCTGGCTACCTCGGAGAAGAGTGAGAAGTTCGTGCCCGCGCCGTCGTAGGTAGCCCCGAGCGGGTAGGCAGAACCGGGCCAGACGCGAATGGTCAACGATCCGTCCTTGCGTCGTTCGGAGCGCGAGTCTAGGGCGGGGGGCCGGAGTCACGGTCTTGGAGCGAGGAGCGGTCTTGGCCTGCCCGGGAAGGGCCGGAGGCCCGGGCGGGCGGGAGATGCAAGACCGCGACAAGATTGCTCGGGAAGGGCCGCAGGCCGGGGGGGCAAGATCCAGGACCGTGACGGAGGCGGGTGGGACTCGTCTAGGGCGGGGGGCCGGAGATGTGCCATCCTCTTGACGTCGCTCCCAGAAGGGCGCTGACTTCCCTCATCAGGAGCGAGGAGGCGGCAGTGGACGCACTCAACCAGGCCACTACACCCGAGCTGTCGCATGTACGTGAGCGGCGACGCCGATTGCGCAACGTCGCCCTGCAACTCGAGGAGGCACTCGCGCTCGCGGCAGGCCGGCAGAGCGAGTGGCGCGACACGGTTGCGACCGCTCTCGCCCAACTCCAGGACACCCTCGATGACCACATCGCCGGCACAGAGGGGTCAGGTGGACTGTTCGCGCAGATCCGGGACGACGAGCCTCGGCTCGAGTCACGGGTGGCGAAGCTACACGAGGAACACGAGAGCCTGAAGGGCGAAGTCGCCGAACTGCTCGCCCGGCTGCGCGGGGACGTCCCCGATGTCAACGACGTGGCCGAGATCCGCGAGGCGGCCCTCCTTCTGCTCGGCCTCGTGGTGCGTCACCGCCAGCGCGGCTCCGACCTGCTCTACGAAGCCTATTCCGTCGACGTTTCAGCTGGGGACTGAGTCCGCGCGTTGCCCGGGCTGCTCTGATGCCGCACCACGCCTGCGGCGGCTCATCGTGAGCAGAACGCGTGCTAGCGCGCCGCTGACTCTGCCGCGCTGGGGGGACGCCGTGCCCGCAGCCGCTCGAAAACCTCCGCCACCGCCAGCGCTGGTGCCGACTCCAGCGCGAGCAGTTGCAGCTGGTCGCGGTCGAACTCTGTGAATCCCGTGCCCGCTGCCGTGACCACACCCTGAACGGCCTCGTCCACCCGCAGCGCTGCTGCGATCAGCGTGTCCCCACGTATGCCTGGAATCCCTTCGACCGGGTGTTGCGAGGGGTCCACCTGTGACACGAGCACGGCGTCGAGATTCGTCTCGAACGACAGGAACAGCGGTTGCGCGGAGGACACGCGCTCATCCCTCTCGAGGCCTCGCGCGGCGAGCGCTTCGTAGCCCCCTTCCTCGTCCGGGACCCACACAACCGAGACGAGCGGACGCAGATCGCCCTCCACCGTGGCCAGTAGCCGCCCGGCCACAGCTCGACGGTCGACGACCTCGGGGACACGATCGAGGAAGCGCGCGAGTTGAGCCGTCTCCTCGAGCA
>JALYGD010000366.1 GCA_030777265.1 Actinomycetota bacterium
ATGGCGGCGTCGGCCGCCGCCGTCATCCTCGCCTCCGGCACCGGCACGCGCTCGGCGACCGAGAACGCCCGCATCATGATCCACCAGCCCCTCGGAGGCGCTCGCGGGTCCGCTCGTGACATCGAGATCCAGGCGCAGAACATCGTCTATCTGCGTGAACGGCTGAACGAGATCCTCGCGGACCGCACCAGGCAGCCGATCGAGAAGATCCGCGAGGACACCGACCGCGATTTCTGGTTGACAGCGCAAGAGGCCCGCGGGTATGGCCTCATCGACGAGGTGGCGCAACGCAGCGAGGGACCCGCTGGCTAGCGGTCGCCGTTGCCTTCCCTGCTCCTAAGCCCGTTCCAGGAAAAACACGAACTCCGAGGCGAAAGCCTCCGAAGCGGCGGCGCGTGCCCTGTGCCTTGCCCCTCGAAGACGACGAAACGTGAATCGGGGAGGATCTTCTTGGGCGCCGTGGACCATCCGCAGCACGCGGCTCATTCAGCGGGACAGTCTCATACCCTCACCCCGGCGCGCGACCGGCATGTGCCGCGTTCGTAACGTAAGCGATCCCCCTGCG
The DNA here is from genome assembly GCA_030777265.1 of Actinomycetota bacterium. Taxonomy (GTDB): domain Bacteria; phylum Actinomycetota; class Nitriliruptoria; order Nitriliruptorales; family JAHWKO01; genus JALYGD01. Next base: position 566 of record JALYGD010000366.1, read on the forward strand.
TCACAAGCACCCGGCAGCCTTCCTGGCGATGGCTACCGACGTTACCTTGCCGCTCGTCGCCGGCTATTCGGCCGACCGTGTCTGCGGGGATGGAGAGTCTCACGGCTGCGGCACGGGCGGGGCCCACCCGCGCGTGGAGACCCTCATCGACCGATTTTTGGCCGAGCAGGGCTCGATGACGGCGGTCGAACGGTTTGCGCGCCATCATGACGAGGGGCCACCCGCCCACTCGCGCTACTACCGCGATCTCATTCCGGCTACACCACCAGCGCCGGGGCAGCAGTACGCGTTCGAGGTAGACCTCGATGCCTGCAGCGGATGCAAGGCATGCGTCACCGCCTGCCACAGCCTCAACGGACTCGAAGAAGGCGAGCTCTGGCGTTCGGTCGGTCTGGTGGTGGGCACCGACGACCAGCCGTCCTTGCAGCACGTAACAAGCGCGTGCCACCACTGCGTCGAGCCTGCCTGCATGTCCGGTTGCCCGGTCGACGCCTACGAGAAGGACCCCGATACGGGGATCGTCCGACATCTCGACGACCAGTGCATCGGATGCGGCTACTGCATCTGGACCTGCCCCTATGAGGTTCCCCGCTACGACCGGGGCCGCGGGATCGTGCGCAAGTGCGACATGTGCGCCGACCGCCTCGCTGCCGGCGAGGCACCCGCGTGCGTGCAGGCGTGCCCCACCCAGGCCATCTCGCTGCGCGTCGTCGACGTCGAGGACGTGCGGGGCGCCTCGAGCTCACCCTGGCCGATCGCCTCGCCTTCACCCTCCCGGACGGTACCGACCACGACGTACCGCACGGAGCGGGACCTGTCCGGGCTCGAGGCGGCGGATGTCCACGCCCTGCGCCCACAGCATCCCCACCCGCCCCTGGCCGTCATGCTGGTCCTCATCCAAGTGGCGGTCGGGACCTCCCTCGTCGACCTCGCGTCACGGTGGTGGGGCCCGGGCGAGGTGGAGGCACGAGCCGCCCTGCCGAGCGCGCTGATGGGATTCGGCGTCGCCGTCGTCGCGCTCGGAGCGAGCCTGCTCCACCTCGGCCGTCCCCGCTTCGCCTACCGGGCGGTGATCGGGCTGCGCCACTCCTGGCTCAGCCGCGAGATCCTGGCGTTCGGAACGTTCGCCGCGCTCGCTGCGCTGGACGCCGCGAGTCGCATGGCGGGATTCGAGGGCCGGCTCGCTGAGTTGTGGCTGCCTGGCCTCGTCGCGGCTGCCGGCATGGCCGGGGTCGCCTGCTCGGTGATGGTCTACGCGGTCACGGGCAAACGCTGGTGGCGGCTGCGCACGACTGGTCTCCGGTTCTCGCTGACGACGGTGGCCGGGGGCCTGGTCGTCGGTCTCGCCGTCATGTCGGCCACCGCTTGGGCGGTGGGGGCAGCGCCGTACGCCAACGTGGTCCGGCCGCTCGCGTTCGCGCTCGTCGTCGTAGTCGTTGCGAAACTGTCGCTTGAGTGCTCGCTGATCGTCCGTCACCGCCGCGGCCCCGTCACCTCGGAACTCGCCAGAACCGCCCGTCTGCTGCTCGGTGAGCTCGGCATGGCAACCCGCTGGCGTTACGCCCTGGCCCTCCTCGGCGGTGTCCTGTTGCCGCTGTTGGTATTGACTGTCACCCAGCCCACCCGAGACCCCGCCGACGCCGCCGTCCTCACAACGCTGGCGGTCGTAATGCTCATTGCCGGCGAGCTGATCGAACGCTGGCAGTTCTTCACCGCCGTAACATCGCGTCGCATGCCCGGGGGGATCAGCTGACGGCCCGGGAGGCCCCGGGCCGGCTGCGACGATCGGACGCCTCCTCCGTCGCCGTCTTCGGAGGCCTAAGACGGCTCCTCTCGCGTCGCTCCCACGGAGCGCCGCTCACTGGGCCGCTTGCTAGCGAGCTCGTGCGATCGCCGGGAGGGTTCGGTCTGGGCCAGGTCCCGTCGCGGATGCGTCCCGACGCCACCACCCGTGTCGTGTGCGGTTACTGCTCGACCGGATGCTCACTGGACGTCCACCTCAAGGACGGGGTGGCCGTCAACCTCACCCCCACGGTCGACTACCCCGTCAACCTCGGGATGGCCTGTCCGAAGGGCTGGGAGGCCCTATCGCCACTCGCCGCCGACGATCGCGCGACGACGCCACTGCGACGATCGGCCCGAGGCCGGCTCGAACCCGTGACATGGCAGGAAGCGCTCGCCACCTTCGTCGAGGGCGTGCGTGGAGTGCAGGCGCGGCACGGCGACGCCGCGATGGCGTTCCTGTCCACCGGTCAGATCCCGACCGAGGAGATGGCACTTCTCGGCGCGCTCACGAAGTTCGGGATGGGGATCGTCCATGGGGATGGCAATACCCGGCAGTGCATGGCCACGTCCGTGGTCGCCTACAAGCAGGCGTTCGGATTTGACGCACCCCCCTACACCTACGACGACTTCGAGTCGAGCGACGTCATCGTGCTCGTCGGCTCGAACCTGGCGATCGCCCACCCCATCATGTGGCAGCGGGTGGCGCGCAACCGCCACCACCCGGAGATCATCGTCGTCGACCCGCGCCGTACGGAGACGGCCGTCGCGGCGACGCAGCATTACGCCGTACGTCCCAAGTCAGACCTCGACTTGTTCTACGGATTGGCTCATATGCTCATCGAGCGCGACGCGGTCGATCGCGCGTTCGTCGAGGCTCACACTTACGGCTTCGAGGCCTTCGCCGAATTCGTGGCGAGTTACCGGCCCGATGTGGTTTCGGCGACTACAGGGTTGACGGTCGGGCAACTCGAGCACTTCGCCGACACCCTCGCCCGAGGCGAGCGTGTCTCGTTCTGGTGGACGATGGGGGTCAACCAGAGCCACCAGGGGGTCCGCACCGCTCAAGCGATCATCAATGTGGCTCTCATGACCGGCAACATCGGACGCCCCGGGACCGGGGCGAATTCGATCACCGGACAGTGCAACGCGATGGGGTCGCGGCTGTTCTCCAATACGACGAACCTGCTGGGTGGGCACGACTTCGCCGCCGCCGCCGACCGCCACAAGGTCGCGGGCATCCTCGGGATCGACCCCGACCGCATCCCGGAGAGGTCGGGGTGGGCGTACGACCAGATCGTCGAGGGCATGGTGACCGGTGACATCCAGGGACTGTGGGTGATCGCCACGAACTCGGCGCATTCCTGGATCCACCAGAACGGCCTGCTCGAGCTCCTCGATCGACTCGAGTTCCTCGTGGTACAGGACATGTACGCGACCACGGAGACGGCGCAGCGCGCCCACCTCGTCCTGCCCGCCGCCGGCTGGGGGGAGAAGGAGGGCACGTTCATCAACTCCGAGCGTCGGTTCGGCGTGGTCAAACGTGTCGCTCGGGCTCCCGGCCAGGCGTTGACGGACTTCGCCATCTTCAAGCTCATTGGCGAGGCCTGGGGCTGCGGGGACATGCTCCGGACCTGGGAGTCGCCCGAGGCCGTGTTTCGCATCCTCCGTGACCTGTCGCGCGGGCGGCCCTGCGACTTCACCGGCATCTCCGGCTACGAGCACATCGACGCCCGGGGGGGCATCCAGTGGCCGCTGCCGGAAGGGCAGCCGCCGGAGGATCTTCCTCACGAGCGTCGTTTGTTCGAGGACGGGCGCTTCCACCACCCTGACGGCCGCGCGCGCTTCCTGTTCGAAGCACCTCGACCTGTTGCCGAGCCGGTCCGTGAGCGCTACCCGTTCGTGCTGCTGACCGGCCGGGGGAGCTCGAGCCAGTGGCATACCCAGACGCGCACGGCCAAGTCGGCCACGCTCCGAGCGCTCTACCCCCAGGATCCCTACGTCGAGATCTGCCCATCGGACGCCGAGAGCCTGGGCGTGGCGCCGAGCGAATGGGTGATGGTCTCGTCCCAACGAGGCTCGATGCGCGCCCGGGCCTTTGTCACCCCCACCGTCCAGCCGGGTCAGGTGTTCGTTCCCATGCACGACGCTCGCACGAACCAGCTCACGATGCCGAGCTTCGACCCCTATTCACGCCAGCCCGCCTACAAACACGCGGCTGTCGCCGTCCGTCCACTCGAGCACTGGGAGCGGTGACGAGTGTCGATGACGGGCGCCAGGGCAAGCGGGAATGGCGGCGGGGTGACCGGTTCGTCTTCTTCCCGCATATGCCCACCCGCCCGGGCCTGCGGCCCTTCCCGGGCTATGTCGTGTCGCGACGGAGTTGTCACCCGCATGAAACGGCCGTGTGACGCTGGGTGAACACGCCGGGGGCATGCTGCAGGCGGCGGGGTGACCCCTGTCAGTGGAGCGATGGAGGTTCGGTTGGAGGATCTTCGGGTGTGGGTCACCGCCGCACGCAAAGGAGCTGAGCTCGCCAGCTTGTTGCAACGCCGGGGCGCCCGCGTCGTGTGGGCTCCTACGTTGAGTGGCGACCGCGCCGCGCCCGACCCGCTGCTACGTGACGAGACGGATGCCGTCCTCGCCGCCGAGCCCTCGTGGGTGGTGGCCTCCACGGGCGTAGGTGTGCGTGGCTGGCTCGAGGGGGCGCGTCGTGAGGGGCGCGAGAGTGGGCTGCTGCAGTTGCTGTGCCGGGCCCGGGTGGTGGCTCGCGGGGCAAAGGCGCACGGCGCTCTGCGACAGCTCGGGGTGAGACCGGTTTTCGTCTCCCCTCAGGAGACCGAAGCGGACGTGGCGGCCTGGCTACGACCCCGGGTGCGACCGGGCGAGGCGCTTGCCGTGCAGGTCCACGGGGCGGGCGGGTTGTCGGCCTACCAACCTCTGGAGCGCGCGGGAGCTCGACTGCTGCCCGTGTCACCGTACCGCTGCGACCTGCCCGACGAACGTGCGGCTGCCCAACAGGCCGTCCGAGGGGTCGTGGCAGGCGAACTGGACCTCGTCGTCTGCACCAGCCCCCCGGCAGCTCGCAACCTCGTCGCCATTGCGGCGGAGATCGGCCTCGAGCAGGCACTCGTCGATGCCCTGCAGGCCGAGGTCGGAGTCACAGCGGTGGGACCCGTCACGGCCGAGGCCCTCGAGAAGGCTGGCATCCCGGTAGCGGTCATTCCACGCCAAGCCCGTCTAGGCGACCTGGTCCGAACGATCGCGGCCTGGTGGGAACGACGAAGGGCCAGCGGACCGCCCCGTACCCGGATCCAGCTCACCCCCGCCGGCCGCGTCGTCCGCATCGGGGACCGCACGCTTGTCCTCGGCGACGTCGAGTTCGCGGTCCTGGCCGCACTGGTCCGCCGTCCCGACGCCGTCTGTGGATATGAGCTACTCGCACGAGAGGCCTGGGGCCATCGGACCCCCGGCGACCCTGCGGCCATCAAGCATCCGGTCTCCAGGCTGCGACGCAAGCTCGGCACCGCATCGGGGGCCATCGAAACGGTCCCGAAGGTCGGCTACCGCTACGCCCCAGCCGTCCTCGCCGATCATGGGATGCACCAGGCTGTGGAGGAGCCGGGATGACACTGATCTTCCGTGAACGGCAAACTGACCGGCTGCTGGGGCGAGGCGGCCGCTGCACCCCCGCCTCGCGCGCACGACCCCCTTGTTACCCATCCGCAATGAGGCCACAACCACGACGGAACAGCCCCTGGCCATGCTTGTCCCGCCGAGTTCAGACAAGTTGAGACCAGTTCAAACCAGTTGAGAGCCCCGGCTCAGACAGGACACCTTCGTGAGCTTGCCCGACATCCCCGCCGCCAAGCGCGCAGGCCTTCCGGTCGATCTCGACCGGCTGACCGCTGACGGGGACGACTGGCTCAGCCCAGAGGAGCGCTACGCGCTCAAGACCCACGGAGTGTGCGCCCAGGCCCAGCCCGGCGCATTCATGATCCGGGTCAGGACAGGTGGCAGCATCACCACCAGCCAGGCGCGGGGGCTGGCGGCACTGGCCGAATGCCACGGACGCGGTTGGCTGCACCTCACCACCCGCCAGCAGGTCGAACTGCACCACGTGCCTGCTCGCCACGTCACCACTGTCCTCGCAGCCATCACCGGTCTCGGGCTGACCACCCGGTCCGCCTGCGGCCACACCGTCCGCGGGGTCATGTGGTGTCCAGATGCGGGGGTCAGCCTCGACGAGCCGTTCGACTGCAGCTCGGACGCGCGCACCCTCGCCGCCGCCCTCCTGGCGCGTACCCCCGAGTTGGACACGCGGCTGCCCTCCCGATTGAACTTCCACTTCGGAGGCTGCGCAGCCTGCCGTGAACACGCCAAGGTGAACGACGCCGGCTTCGTCTCGATGC
>JALYGD010000367.1 GCA_030777265.1 Actinomycetota bacterium
CATCTCGAGGAGGTCGGCGGCAAGAAGCTGCCACAGGCGCTCGCCACCCACCGCGAGCAGGTCTTCGTCAACCGCTCCCTCATGCGGCTGCGGCGGGACGTCGAGATCGAGGTCGACCTCGCCACCCTGCGGATGGGCCGCCCTGACCCCGACACCGTACGCCGCCTGTTCGGAGCGCTCGAGTTCCGCACGCTATTGGAGCGCCTGCAGTCCGAGGTGCTCGAAACCTGGCAGCAGGAGGAGGCCAGCGGCTTCGCGCTGCGTCCCCGCCTCCTCGGCGCCGGCGGGCTGCGCGCGTGGCTCGAAAGCCCCCCGAGACCTGTCGCCGTTTCGCCGGTCGCACAGGGCCGAGCGCCCCGTCTGCGCTGGAACAGGGTCGGGCTTGCCTGCCCCGGGCGAGACCCGGTCGCTGCCGACTTCGACCAGCTCGCCCGCGAGGACCTCGAAGCCCTCGCCCACCTGCTTGCCGACGTCGACGTGCCCAAGGTCTGTCATGACCTCAAGCTGCTCGACCATGCGGCGACCAGCCGTGAGTGGCCCGTCGCCGGGGTCTTCCTCGACACGATGCTCGCCGCCTATCTCGTCACTCCCGATCAGCGCGACTTCGAGCTCGAGAGCCTCGCGCTCCAGCACCTGAGCCGCACCATCAGCGCCGAGATGGAGCAGGAGGACGGTCAGCTCGCGCTCCGGGTCGAAGAGGGGGCGGGGTCGTGGGAGGAGTGGGCGCTGCGGGCCCTTGCGACGCTCGAGCTCGCCGCGCACCTCGAGCGCGAGCTCGACCTGCGGGGACAGCGTGAGCTGCTCGAGACCGTCGAGTTGCCGCTCGCGCCGGTCCTCGCCGGCATGGAGCGCACCGGGGTGGCCGTCCACCTCGGTGTGCTGTCCCAACTTCGAGTCCGCCTTGCCACGCGCTGCGACCAGCTCGAACGCGAGATCTGGGACCATGCCGGCCGAAGCTTCAACGTCGCCTCCAACCCGCAGCTCCAGGAGGTCCTCTTCGATGAGCTCGGGCTGCCGAGGACGAAACGGATCAAGACCGGCTGGTCGACCGACGCGGCGGCGCTGCAATCCGTCGCGGCCAGCCATCCCATCATCGAGGCGATCCTCGAGTGGAGGGAGCTCAGCAAGCTCGTCTCGACCTACCTCGACGCGCTCCCACCGCTCGTCGACCCGACCACGAAGCGGATCCACACGACGCTGTCGCAGGTCAGCGCCGCGACGGGGCGTCTCGCCTCGTCGAACCCCAACCTTCAGAACATCCCGGTCCGGCGCGAGGAGGGACGGGAGATCCGCCGAGCCTTCGTGCCTGGAGCGGGCTACGACTGGTTGCTCGTGGCTGACTACTCCCAGATCGAGCTGCGGATCATGGCCCATCTGTCGCACGACGAGGGACTGATCGAGGCGTTCACCTCGGGGGAGGACATCCACGCCACTACTGCGGCTCAGGTCTTCGACCTCCCGCTCCACCTCGTCGACGGACCGCTCCGGGACCGGGCGAAGGCGATCAACTACGGGCTCGCCTACGGGTTGACCGCCTACGGGCTGTCACAGCAGATCGGAATTCCGCCCGCGGAGGCCCAGGACATCGTCTCCGCCTACGTCGCCCGCTTCCCCAAGGTAGGGGAGTTCCTCAACACAGCGGTGCTGCGGGCCCGCCGCGACGGGTTCACCACCACTCTTTTCGGTCGTCGCCGGTACCTGCCGGACCTGCTCAGCGACAACCGCAACCGACGCGGCATGGCCGAGCGCATGGCCCTCAACGCCCCGATACAGGGCACAGCAGCCGATATCATCAAGCTCGCGATGGTGCGGGTGCGGCGTGCCCTCGACCGTGAAGGGCTGCGCGCCCAGCTGCTTCTCCAGGTCCACGACGAGCTCGTCTTCGAGGTTTCCGAGGACGAACTCGAAGAGGCCCGCGAGCTCGCCGTCCGTGAAATGTGCGCCGTCGCCGACCTCGCCGTCCCCCTCGTCGTCGACACCGCCCACGGCCCGACCTGGTTCGACACGCAGAAGCACTGAGCTGCCCAGGAAGGGCTGGGGCCAATCACTGCGCTATGCGAGGGCGGAGGGATCAGAACGCAGCGATCGCGGCGGGAGACGGGTCGCGGTCGCGCGGCCACTCGGTCTTCCCCGGCTCTCGGTACGGTGAGCTCGACGGTACGAGCTGGTGGCGGGAGGTGGAGGTGCGCTGGCTGGATGCCTCTGCATGGTCGCCAGAGTTGACCTACGACGATGTCTTCCTGGTGCCGAAGCGGTCGGGAGTGGAGTCCCGCCTGGACGTCGACCTCTCCACCGTCGACGGAACGGGTACGACCATCCCGGTCGTGGTGGCGAACATGACCGCCGTGGCGGGTCGCAGGATGGCCGAGACCGTGGCACGCCGCGGCGGTCTGGTCGTCATCCCGCAGGACATCCCCCCGGACGTCGTGGCAGAGGTGACCGCCTGGGTGAAGTCCCGGCACCTCGTGTTCGAGACACCAATCGTGCTGCAGCGTTCCAGCACGGTCGGCGACGCGCTCAACCTGCTACCGAAGCGCGCCCACGGCGCGGTCATCGTGGTCCAAGACGACCGGCCCGTCGGCGTCGTGGCGGAGGTCGACTGCGACGGTGTGGACCGCTTCACGCAGCTCGCAGAGGTGATGTCGACCGAGCTGATGGTGATGCCCGCGACGATCGGTCCGTCGGACGCGTTTGAGGCCCTCACGGCCGCGCGGCGACGTCTCGCCCCGGTGGTCGACGAGGAAGGTCGCCTGGTCGGCCTTGTGACCCGGACCGGCTCGCTGCGGTCCAGCCTCTACCGTCCAGCGACCGACGCCCAGGGTGGGCTGCGGATAGCGGCAGCGATCGGCATCACAGCAGACGTCGCCGTGCGGGCCAAGGGCCTGCTCGAGGCTGGTGTCGACGTGCTCGTGCTGGACACTGCCCACGGCCACCAGGAACGCATGCTCGAGGCGCTGCGCAGAGTGCGAGGCCTTGACCCCCGAGCGCCTGTCGTCGCCGGCAACGTGGTAACCGCCGCCGGAGTGCGGGATCTCCTATCTGCGGGCGCCGACATCGTAAAGGTCGGAGTCGGGCCCGGCGCCATGTGCACGACACGCATGCTGACGGCGATGGGGCGGCCGCAGTTCTCCGCGGTGGTCGAATGCGCCGCCGAAGCGCGGAGGCACGGCCGCCACGTATGGGCGGATGGCGGGGTACGTCATCCCCGGGACGTGGCACTCGCCGTGGCGGGAGGGGCCTCGAACGTGATGATCGGGTCGTGGTTCGCGGGCACACATGAGTCGCCCGGTGATCTCCGTGTCGACGAGGATGGTCGCCGCTACAAGGAGAGTTTCGGGATGGCCTCCACCCGGGCGGTCAAGCGACGAACTGCTGCGTCGGACCCGTTGGAGAGTGCGCGCAAGCAGCTGTTCGAGGAGGGGATCTCGACAGCCCGCATGTACCTGGATCCTGTCCGGCCCGGGGTCGAGGACCTCGTCGACCACATCGTCACAGGGTTGCGCAGCGCTTGCGCCTATGCCGGTGCCAGAGATCTCGAACAGTTCCACGAGCTGGCCATCGTCGGAGTCCAGACAGGCGCGGGTTACACCGAGGGCGGCCCTCTCCACGGCGCTTCATGACTCCTGCCCAAGCCCAACAAGCTGCCCAGGGTCGAGGGCAAGCAGCGGTACTTACCGCACCACCACCGTCGCCGTCTTAGGAGGCCTAAGACGGCTCCTCTCGCGTCGCTCCTGCGGAGCGCCGCTCACGCCGCCACCGTCGCCGTCTTAGGAGGCCTAAGACGGCTCCTCTCGCGTCGCTCCTGCGGAGCGCCGCTCACACGGTCACGGTCGTCGAGACGATGATGCCCTTATCTTCGGGTCCGGCCTCAGGCCCCGCCCTGGCTGGGCGCTCCAGGGCGATTGCGCCGCCCGCAACGTCGAGGACGTCACAGCGGTACGTGCCGGGCACTCCGCTCATCCGGAACCACGCCTGTCCGAAGACGTCCGTATGAGCCGTGCCGGCGGCGGTACGTTCCGGTCCGCTCACGCGAACCTCGATCGCAAGGTCCGGGCAGCGTTTGCCACCGGCGTCCTTGACGGTGACCTGGAATGTCACCCGGACCTCGTCATCAGGTAGCTGGTCCACAGGCAGCAGCACGGTGAGTTCAGAGACCCGTATCGGCTCGACGTAGAGGTGTCGACGCGGCAAGTCGTCGGGGACCGGTCGCAGCTGGCGGGAGACGTCTCTCGGTCGACGCAAGTCAGATCCCTCCCGGCCGAATCGTCACGTCCGGCTAGGCTTTCCAGTCGAGCACAGTATGCTGTGCTCGACGCCGGGACGTCCTGCGTCGTGAGCTGCCATCGGCGGCGGCTGCGCCGTTGACAGGGCCTTCCAGCGATGGAAGGCTCGCAGCCGGTCAGCCAGTCGGCTGGGTCCGGGCACCCCTCGTTGAGGGCCGAACGCTATCAGGACTGCAGCCGCGAGATCGCGGCCGTGCCGCGGCAGGCAGACAGACCAGCAGGAGAAACTCACCTCATCATGGACCAGCACCCGACCCCGACTACCACTTCCGCGACTCAGGACCAGGGCAACCCCGCTCCTGCCTACGCGTCGGGCACCGACCCCGCCACCGTCGTCGTGATGCCCGACCCGGGCGGGGAGATGACCTCGACTGGCGAGCCGATCGTGGAGAACGAGTACGGCACCGAGGACGACTTCGAGGCCGCGCTCGAGCAGACGCTCCGTCCCGTCAACGATGGCGACATCATCGAAGGGGTGGTCGTCAAGGTCGACCCTGACGAGGCCCTGCTCGACATCGGCTACAAGTCCGAGGGAGTCATCCCGGCCCGGGAGCTGTCGATCAAGCAGGACGTGAACCCGAGCGACGTGGTGCAGGTCGGTGACGTCATCGAAGCGCTCGTCCTCACGAAGGAGGACGCCGAGGGACGGCTGCTGCTGTCGAAGAAGCGCGCTCAGTACGAGCGGGCCTGGAGCACCATCGACCGCAT
>JALYGD010000368.1 GCA_030777265.1 Actinomycetota bacterium
TCCGAAGTGATTGGATTGCGCACTCCGAAGTGACTGTCACGAGGTCGGCAACCTCAGGGCCCCGTCCGCGACCTCAGCGAGACCCTCGGCTATGAGCGCGTTCACAATGCGACGAGCTCGCTCCGGATCGTCCGCCCAGCCACTGACGTCGGGTGTTCGGTCGAGCGCCAGGGGACCCGCGCGCAGGGCCCGCACAAGCTGGCCCCGACCTTGCCTATCGGATCCCGCGAACGGTGGCTGCCGGGCCGAGCTACCGGCGGTTCCGTCGGCCGGGTCCGGCTGCTGCCACGCGGTGGCGGCCCACGCGCAGAGGTGGAGGACGGGGCAGTCACCGCAGCGGGGGACTCGCCGCGTGCAGACGCCCGACCCGAGGTCCATGACCGCCTGATTCCAGTCACGGCTGCGCCCCGCAGGCACCATGGAGTCCGCCAGGCGCTGCGCCTCCCCCCGGCCCAGGCGCCGGCCTGCCAAGGCGCGCGCGAGCACCCGGGCGGCGTTGGTATCCAGCACTCCGCACTCGTGACCGAAGGCGAGCGATCGCACCGCACGCGCTGTGTAAGGTCCCACGCCCGGCAGTGCGAGCAGCGCATCGTGGTCATCGGGGACGACACCGTCGTGACGCTCGACGATCACCCGTGCCGCGCGGTGCAGGCTGACCGCTCGTCGGTTGTAACCCAGGCCCTCCCAGCGCCGCAGGATCTCGCCAGGTGGCGCGGCAGCGCAGGCGGCAGGGTTCGGGAAGGTGGCGAGGAAGTCGCGGTAACGGGGGGCGACCCGAGTGGTCTGCGTCTGCTGGAGCATGGTCTCGGCGACGAGCACCGACCAGGGATTTTGGGTCGATCGCCATGGCAGGTTGGCGCGTCGACCCAGGCCCCACGCCAACAGCGTCCGCACGAACGCCGCACGAAACATCGTCAGCGACTCCAGGGAAGGGCCACAGGCCCGGGGGGGTGGGGAGATGTTGGAAGGGCCGCAGGCCCGGGGGGGTGGGAGATCCAGGAAGGGACGGGCGGGCTAACCAGGACTTGGACCAACCGCGATAGCGGTCTCCTACCGCCCATGGGCAACGTTTCGCAGCCGGCGGGTCTGACCGTCGAACTCGGTGATCCCTGCCTCGTCGAGGTGCTCGAGCAGTGGTACGGCGTACTTCCGGCTCGTCCCGAGGGACTCGCGTGCCTGCGCGGTGGTGAACCTCCCGACGCTGCGCTCGAGGTCGGCGAGACGATTCACGGCCGTTTCGACCGCGAAGCGGGCGAAGGCGACGGGGCCGCAGACCACCACCTCTCCGCTCTGCACGAGCGCGTTCAGTTCCTCGTGTCCGACTCCGGTGCGGCGGGCGGCCTCCTCGAGCGGTGGTGGCGCGAACGGCTCGGCCACGAGCAGGGCAAGCAGCACCTCGCGGCGGCGCCGCTTCGCCTCGTCCCGGGCAGGCACGTGCTCTGGCAAGGCAAACGCCGAGCCGCTACGACGCAAACGTCCCGCCTCCGCGAGGGCGTCGACGAGTCCGGGGGCAAGCGATTCCGGGCACCCCGTCTTCCGAGCCGCTGCAGACAAGGCATCGCGAGAGGCGCCGAGACTCTGCGGTTGTTGCCTGTGCTGGTCACGGGCTGCCGCCTCGATGGCCGAGTTCCAGCGGCGAAGCGCCTCGGGAGTGGCGAGATGGCCTGCGACCTCCACGAGGCCATCTGCCTGGGCGAGGGGGTGGAGTCCGACAGCAGCTCGGGCACGGCGGGCGGCTCTTGCCCCGCCCGAGGCCGCGACGAGCCCGGCGAGGCGAGCGGCCGGAGCCTGGCCGTCCCGCACCACGTCGAGGGCGTCACTACGAAGCAGCCGGGCGTCGGGGCCCCGGACCCGTCCTGGCGGGTCCGGATCGAGCACCTCGCCGCCCCCGAGCGTGGCCTGGCGACCGGCCTCCCGCAGCACGAAGCGGTCGCCGGAGACGAGTGGCAGCGCCCGTTCGAGCAGGATGCGGAGGTGGGCGGGCTGGTCGGGGCGCACAGCCTCGCCGAGCAGAGGGTGCAGGGAGGCGAGGGTCTCTGCGCTGCCGGCGTGGAAATGCCACGCGCCGCTGTGTCCCACCTCGTGGCCGGGCAGGGCGCGCACCCAGGCGTCGAGGGCGTCAGTGGCGCGCCAGGCCTCGAGGGCGGATCGGGCACCACCGCCCCTCACCCCCACGATGGCGTCGCCCCGGCGTACCTGGTCGAGGTCCACACCCGCGAGGTTGACGGCGACCCGGGAACCGGCCTCGATTGCGGACACTCGGCGACCGAGTGCTTGCAGGCCTCGCACCCGGCTCGCCCGCCCGGACGGCAGCAGTGCCACCTCGTCGCCGACTTCGAGCCAGCCATCGGAGAGGGTGCCGGTCACGACCGTGCCGGCGCCGGCAATCGTGAAACCCCGGTCTACCCACAGACGAGGACGACCATGGTCGGTTGGAGGTGGGACGGCGGCGAGCCGCCCGGCGAGGGCCTCCCGTAGCGAGTCGAGACCTCGCCCTGACAGTGCGTCGACGCTGTGCACCGGTGCGTCGGCAAGCGAAGTGCCGGTCAGCCGTCGGGCTACATCGGCAGCCACGCTGGCGGCGCGCTCGGGGCCGGCGAGGTCCGTCTTCGTCACGGCAACGACCGCGGCAGAGACGCCCAGCAGATCCAAGATGTCGAGGTGCTCCTGCGACTGCGCGGACCAGCCATCGTCGGCGGCGACGACGAAGAGGGCCAGCCGCACCGACCCCGCGCCTGCGAGCATGTTCGCAACGAAGCGTTCGTGCCCGGGGACGTCGACAAACGCGACAGTCAAGGGTTGATTGGATCGGGGCGCATCAGGTTCGGGTTCGGTGGGTCGGGGTTCATCAGGTGGGAGTTCATGGGCTTGGGGTCCGCCCGCCTGGTCGGCGGCGGGCAGGGTCGCCCAGACAAAGCCAAGATCGATGGTCAGCCCGCGACGGCGTTCCTCCTCCCATCGGTCTGGCTCCATCCCCGTCAGCGCCCGCAGTAACGTGGACTTGCCGTGGTCGACGTGCCCGGCGGTCGCGACGACGTGCACCTCAGTCTCTCCCTCCGCTCGTCCGGCCGCTGCGGCCACGGCCGTCTTGCTCAGACCACGCGTCGTTCGAGTCGTGGCCGAGGGCGCCGCGCACCGCGTTCGCGACCGTGTCGTCCTGGGAGGGAGGGATGGTACGCAGATCGAGGACCAGTGCGCCGGCCTCGAGACGGCCGACGATCGGTGGGTCGCCGAGCCGAAGGGTCTGGGCGAGGTTGTCGGGACGGCCAGTTGTGACGACGATCCCCCCTGACGGCAGCTCGGCACCAGGCAGCGACCCCCCACCGGTGAGAGAGACGACCTCGACCGCGCGAGCCTCGGGGCCGATCTTGTCGGCCAGACGCGCGGCCCGCTCGCGTAGCTGTTCGGGCTGCGCAGTCAGCATCGCCCACACCGGCACATCGAGGGGAACGTCCGCACGCAGGTGCGACTCGAGGGTCACTTCGAGGGCCGCGCGCCGGAACTTGTCGACCCGCAGCGCCCGGGCGAGTGGGTGCCGATCGCAGCGGAGCACGAGCGACTCGCGTCCGGCGATGAGGCCGGCCTGGGGACCGCCGAGCAGCTTGTCGCCGCTGAAGAGGACGAGGTCAGCTCCGGCCGCAAGCGCCCGCTCGACAGACGGCTCGTCGGCAAGGGCCGAGCCTTCGAGCATGACGCCGTGCCGAAGGTCGCGGAGCAGGCCGGACCCCAGGTCGTACACGAACGGGATGCCGCTGTCCCGGGCGACGGTCGCGATCTCCTCGATCGTCGGCTCGCCAGCGAAGCCCACGACCTGGTAGTTGGAACGGTGGACCTTCATGACAACGCCGGTGTGCTCGCCAATGGCCGCGCGATAGTCCTCGATGCGGGTGCGGTTCGTCGTGCCCACCTCATGGAGAACCGCAGTGGAGGCTGCCATGACCTCGGGGAGGCGGAACGAGCCTCCGATCTCGACCAACTCTCCCCGGCTGACGATCGCTTCCTTGCCGCCAGCGAGCGCGGCAAGTACGAGCACGACCGCGGCGGCGCAACTGTTCACAACGGTGGCGGCCTCGGCACCGCAGGCTTCGGCGGCAAGATAGCCGAGGTGGGCCGTGCGCGAGCCGCGCCGGCCCTCGGTGAGCTCGTACTCGAGCGTGCAGTATCCCGCCGCCTCCGCCATGGCCGCGCGGGCCTCTGTCGAGAGGGGAGCGCGACCGAGGTTGGTATGCAGCACGACGCCCGTGGCGTTGATGACCCGGGTGATGCGCCCAGCCCGGCGGGTAGCGAGGTCACTCGCGGCGGCGCTCACGATTTCGTCGGTTCGCGGGACGGGGGAGCCGCGGTGGGCGCGCTCGCGGGCTTGCTCGAGGACTCGTCGAACGGCATCGGTGAAGGGACGGCGCCCATAGGTCTCGACCACAACCTGGGCGTCGGGGTCACGTACGACCGCGTCGACTTGGGGTAAACGAGAGAGGTCGGTCATCGCTCATCCCTGCAACTGGGGGTTGGCGCCGGCATGTTCACGCTCCTCGCCTCCCCATCGCGCGCCTGCGCGACACGCCACCGGAGGCGCTCTTCAGGTCTTTCGAGAACCGGGGCAGGTCCGTGAGGAGGTCATGAGCAGCTCCTCATCACGCGGCTGCGCATCCGAGGTCCTCCCCTGTCCGTTGCGGCCCCCGAGCGCAAAAGGGATTCTAGGAGCAAGGGGGGGACCAGACGTCCCCTGACCCAGCGGTCCCCTCACCCGCCCGGCGTACGACTGCAGTGGCCAATCACGGTCGTGGTCCCAGAGGGATCGGAGCCCGAGCAGCGTCGCGCAGAGTCATCGCGAGCTGGGAGGACACCGCTGCGGGGTCATCAGCCTCGGTGATGGCCCGCACCACGACGAGACGGCGCCCCCCAGCCGCGATGACCGCCGGCGCGGTAACTGGTCCCATACCTCCCGTGACGAACCAGGGCCGCCCCCCCGCCGCGCTCGTGGCGTACTGGACCGGCTCGAGACCGACCGGGGAGCGGCCCGCTTTCGTGGGCGTCGCGTGCACCGGTCCGACCGCGAAGTAGTCGCAGTCCTCAGTGAGGGCACGTTTGATCTCTGACTCGCTGTGCGTCGAGCGCCCGACCAAGCGATTGTGGCCGACGACGGCACGTGCCTGGGCTGGTGGCGCGTCCTCCTGCCCGACGTGGACGCCGTCGGCGTCCACGTCCGCGGCCAGCGCCGGGTCGTCGTTCACGATGAACAGTGCGCCGTGCCGACGTGCAGCAGCGCGAAACGTCGCCGCCGCGGTTCGGAGTTCCTCGCGGGGCGCCTCTTTCTCGCGCAACTGGACGACGTCCACTCCATTCGCAAGGACGGCATCGAGAAACGGCTCGAGGTCGGCGCGCTCCCGCCGCAGCCCGACGCACAGGTACAGCCGCGCCTCGTGGAGGCGGGACAGCCTCCACGAGGATTCACGCTGCATCATCAGGGGTCCCTCCCACCTCCGTGCCTTGCATCTTTCCCGGCCCTGCGGCCCTTCCCGGTCAACTTGTTGCGGCCTGGCATCTTTCCAACGTCCCGGCAGCCCTTCCCGGTCACGGGCGCTCCTTCTCCACGGCCGCTCCTCCGGTCTCCCGAGCGTCACCCGGTTCGACGGGCGCGGTCATTCCGTTCAGCACGTCCCAGTCCGGCATTCCGGAAGAGGTCGTCGATGCCTCGGCGTACATTCGTCTGGGGATGCGTCCGGCCCGGTAGGCAAGCCGTCCGGCCTCGATCGCCTTCCGCATCGCCGCAGCCATCAGCTCGGGATGCTGGGCGCGGGTCACAGCGCTCGCCAGCAGGACAGCGTCGCAGCCCAGCTCCATGGCGATCGCCGCGTCACTTGCGGTGCCGACGCCGGCGTCCAGGATGATCGGCACTGACACGCTCTCGCGCATGATGCGTAGGTTGTAGGGGTTGCGCAGCCCGGAGCCGCTGCCGATCGGC
>JALYGD010000369.1 GCA_030777265.1 Actinomycetota bacterium
GGACGCCGGCGAGCACGATGACATCAGCATCGGTACCCGCAGCCTGGCGGGCCAAGGCCAGCGAGTCCCCGGTGACGTCGGCGACGCCGTGGAAGATCTCGGGGGTCTGATAGTTGTGGGCGAGGACAATGGCGTTCCGCTGGCGCTTCAGGTCCTCGATCGCTGCGATCATCGGAGCGTGGAGGCGCAATTCCAGGTCTGGAAGTGCTCGGCCAGGAAGGACCTGCTGTGGACGCGCCGACCCCTCTTGGCGGGACTTTGTAGCCGCGAACGTGGATGGAGCTGGTTGCGGTGACATGAAACCCCATTATGCTCGACCTGAGCATAAGTTATCGCTGATGCGGCAAGAGGTCAAGCGAACCGGCGAAGCGTGTCAGCGGCTGCCCCGAAGCTCGGGGACCCCGACTCCCGGCACGGGCCGTTCACGCAGCACCTCGCGCCGGAACCGGAATAATTCGGCGGGGCGTCCGCCGGTGTGTGGCTCGAACTCTCCTGTCCCCTCCACGAGGCCTCCCCGTTCGACGAGGCGGCGGAAGTTCTGCTTGTGGAGACGGACCCCTGACAAGGCTTCGACGACCCGCTGGAGCTGGAGGAGCGTGAAGGTCGCGGGCAGCAGCTCGAACACGACGGGCCGGTATCTCAGCTTGCCGCGCAACCGCCCCAACGCGGTCCCCAGCATGCGCCGATGATCGAGCGCCATGGGACGACCGAGTTCACTGGCGGAGACGAGCTGCGGCTCGTTGATCCTTCGTCGAGAGCGGAAGGACTCGGCGACCAGGCCGACCTCGTACAAGAGCTCGTAGCGTTCCAGAACCCGCTCTCGGTCCCAGGGGGCGCCGTACATGCCGAACGTGATGGCCGCGCGATCGCGGCGCCGCGTCGTCACGGCTGACTCGTGCGACGCATCCACCCAGCTCTCCATTGCAGGGGTGACGGCGTGGTCGATAACGGGTGGTCGTCCACGCCGCCAGTCCTCCCAGGGCAAGTAGCGGTAGAGGTCGCGCCAGCGCGCTCGCAACGTCGGGAGGCTTTCCCGCACGAGGGCGAGGTAGGCGACGGAGATCACCCTGCTGTTCGGCCGAGGGTCCCGATCTCGGTCGCCGAAGGTGTAGAGCTGCTCGACATAGCCGAGCTGCATGCCAGTCTGCTCGCTGACCCATCTGCGTAGTCCAAGCTCCAGGGTCCGGTCGTAGGTCACGTCGAGGCCTCCGAACGGAAGGGCGTCGAGCCGTCCATCCTCCGCCGTCCCTTGCGCGGCGGGGCTGCGGTCGGGCTGGACAGGTTCGAGTGTGAGGACACGAGGCACTTCGTCCGTGACGGCGAGGATGACCGCGTTCAGTCCGACCGAGACCGGGGCGTCGATGAGTCGCCTCCTTCCTCGTGTGAAGAATGTCCGAGCGCCAGGGTAGAGGGAGAGATGGAGGGGGCCGCTAGCAGGGCTACTACCGGGCTCCGCTTGTTTCGCTGCTCATTCCGTGCGGGCGCCGTAGGCTGACAAGAGGACACGAGAGGGCAGAGGAGACGCTGTGGCTGTCAGCGACCAGCTTCAGCGCCCTCTTCGGGACCTCCGGGTATCGGTGACCGATCGTTGCAACTTCCGCTGCCGGTACTGCATGCCACGTGAGGCGTTTGGAGCCGACTTCGGGTTCGTTGACCGCGGCGAGCTCCTCACCTTCGAGGAGGTCACCCGCATAGCACGAGTCTTTGCCCGACTTGGCGTGCGCAAGCTGAGGATCACCGGTGGCGAGCCTCTTGTGCGTCGAGGTGTCGAACGACTCGTCGGCATGGTCGCGTCCCTGGAAGGCATCGCCGAGGTCGCGATGACGACGAACGCCTCGTTGTTGCCGCAAAAGGCCGAGGCGTTGCGCGAGGCGGGGCTGAGTCGCGTCACCGTCAGCCTCGATTCGCTCGACGATGTGACGTTTCGAGCCATGAGCGACGCGAACCTGCCCGTCACCGTCGTGCTCGACGGCATCGCCGCCGCTCGCGAGGCCGGGTTTGCGCGCATCAAGATCAATACTGTGGTGAAACGCGGCGTGAACGACACGGACATCCTCGCGCTTGCACGTTTCGGTCGGGAGCAGGGGCACATCGTCCGGTTCATCGAGTACATGGACGTCGGAACGACGAATGGCTGGCGACTTGCAGATGTCGTCCCCGCGGACGACATCGTCGCGCGGATACACGCGGTCTATCCGCTCGAACCCGTACCTGCCTCCTCGCCCGGCGAGGTGGCGACCGGCTACCGGTACCGCGACGGCGGTGGCGAGATCGGCGTTATCGCCTCGGTCACCCGGCCCTTCTGCCAGACCTGCGCCCGAGCCCGGCTGAGTGCCACAGGCGAGCTCTACACCTGCCTCTTCGCACCATCCGGACACGACCTGCGGGCCTTGGTGCGGGGCGGAGCCAGCGACGACGAGCTCGAGACCATCATCCAGAGAACATGGCAAGGGCGCATCGACCGCTATTCGGAGCTGCGGGCGGCCGGCACCAACCTGCCGAAGGTGGAGATGTCGTACCTCGGGGGCTGAGCGGCGCGGGTGGGATGCTGAGCTCGGCGTGTGGTGCCTGCCGCACGTAGACTGGATGATCCCCGACTGGTCCCGACTGGCGAGGAATGCCGTGGCGTCATTGCATCCCGGCCGTCGCCCGCTGCCTCTCTTAGCGAGTCGCGCCGTCAGCACGCCAGCGCCGCCCTCTGAGGAGGCGGGCGGGTCTGACCTCGATCCCGCCCTGCTCGCCGAAGGACCTCGCGAGGAGTGCGGTGTTTTCGGCGTGCATGCGCCCGGCGAGGAGGTCGCGAAGCTGACCTACTACGGTCTCTACGCCCTCCAGCACCGCGGGCAGGAGTCCGCCGGCATGGCGGTCTCCGACGGCGGACAGATCCTCGTCACCAAGGACATGGGCCTCGTCAGCCAGGTCTTCCGCGAGTCGACGCTCGCTGCGCTCGAAGGCGACCTCGCGATTGGCCACGTGCGGTACTCGACCACGGGTACCTCGTCATGGGCGAATGCCCAGCCGCAGTTCCGAGAAACGCCCCGTGGAGGTCAGCTTGCCCTCTGTCACAACGGGAACCTCTGCAATACGACCGACGTGGCCCGTATGGTCGGCGCGGAGGGCATGCCGAACCGAGACGCGCGGGCGGAACGCCCGGCCCGGCCGGCGTCTGAGGCCAGGGCAGCCCGGCCGGCGTCTGAGGCTGTGGGTCTGGGCGAGCGGGACAGTCATAGCGACAGCGGACTGCTCGCCTCACTGCTCGCACTCCAAGAGGAGGCGTCGCTCGAGGAAGCGATCCTGCGTACGGTCGACAAGCTCGAGGGTGCGTTCTCACTCGTCATAATGGACGAGCGCCGGCTGTACGGCGTGCGTGACCGGCACGGCGTGCGCCCCCTCCACCTCGGGAGGCTTCCGAGCGGAGGCGTCGCCATCGCCTCCGAGACGGCGGCCCTCGACATCATCGGGGCGGCCGAGATGCGCGAGGTCGAGCCCGGCGAACTCGTGATCGTGGACGAGGCGGGGATATGGTCGCGCCGCTTCGCCGAGCCCGACCTGAAGTTCTGCCTCTTCGAGTGGGTCTACCTGGCCCGTCCCGACGAGCGGCAGCGAGGGGCGAGTGTCTACACGGCCCGGCGGGCGATGGGGCGGGCACTAGCGAGACAGGCACCGGTCGACGCGGACCTTGTCATTCCCGTGCCCGACTCCGGGACGGCGGCTGCTGCGGGCTACGCTGAGGAGTCCGGCCTGCCGTACGCCGAGGGTCTGGTGAAGAACCGCTACGTCGGCCGGACGTTCATCCAGCCGTCACAGTCCCTCCGCCGGCTCGGCATCCGTCTCAAGCTCAACCCCCTGCGCTCGGTGATCGAGGGCAAGCGACTCGTCGTGGTGGACGACTCGATCGTGCGCGGTAACACCTCCCGGGAGCTGGTGCGGATGCTGCGTGAGGCCGGCGCCGCCGAGGTCCACCTCCGCATCACCTCGCCGCCTGTGCGTCACCCCTGCTACTACGGGATCGACATGGCTACTCGGGCGCAGCTCATCGCCGCGAGCATGTCGGTCGACGAAGTGGCCCGGTTCGTTGCAGCTGACTCCCTGCACTACCTCTCACTCGACGCGCTCATCGCCGCCACCCCACACGCGAGCAGCGAGCTGTGCCGTGCCTGTTTCGACGGCGTCTATCCCATTCCTGTCGCCGAAGAGCAGACCGCGCTCGCCGCGGCAAAGTTCGAACTCGAACCGGAACACGTCTGAGCGGCGAGGACGTTTCCCGTAGGGCTTAAGTGCCGCTCTGTCGGCGGGCAAGGCCGATCCCGACGTAGACGGCGCTCAGCGAGGCAGCGAGAGCCACCCAGCGGCCGAGGCCCGGGAGATGCCGCCATCCGATGAGCGTCGCCGCAGCGTCGCCCGCGTCGGCCAGCGCGGACGCCTCGAGCCACCCACGGGTGGATTCGCCGTGTTGGAGGGCGATGAGCGCGCCGAGGCCGAGGGCGGCGTCCCGGGCCCCGAGGGCCCGTGCGAGCGCCTTGGCGGCGGGCTGGGTCGCCTCTTCACCGACCCAGGCCCGGGCCAGTAGGCCGGGTGCGAGCTGGAAGAGCGTGCCCAGCCCGATTCGCGTGGCGCAGAGCACACGCACTAGCTGCTGGTCCTCCACCCTCGCCCCTTCGATCAATCATCAGACCGGACGCCCTGACTTCGCCGCGATGACTGTCCGGCGCCATGCTCAACCTAGGCCCGCTCCCAGAGACGAGAAAGTCGGTCGGGCGCGCTCTGGGCCTACTTCAGGACCATCCCGGCCAAGCCCAGATCTTCCGTAGGCCATGACGGCCAAGGGCGCCGCTGGCATCGACGAGGTGCTCGGCGCCTACGACTTCAGCCGTTGCAGCACGATCGCCGTCATCGGCGGCGCCGCGGGCATCTGCTCCGCACGATTTTGGACGCGTGACCTTCGGGGAAGGCATCTTGTTCGATTCGAACCGAGCGCCGATCCCAAGCTTTCACGCGTCTGACCCCTACTTTGCCGACCGCCTGTACCCTTTGTCGAGTGCCTCTTCCTGAGTGGCTGGCCCATCTGAATCGCCGCGTGACCAACCACGCGCTTCGGCCTTTGGCCACACGGCTTCCCTACTTCGGCGTCGTCCTCCACCAAGGTCGTGCCAGCGGAAGCCTCTACCGGACGCCCGTAAACGCGTTCCCGCACCGAGACGGTTTTCTGGTCGCTCTCACCTACGGGCGGGACGTCGACTGGCTCAAGAACGTGCTCGTCGCGGGAGGGTGTCGGCTCATCCATCGAGGGCGGACCTTGGACCTGGTTGGCCCGGTAATCCTCCCCCTCCAAGGCTCCCAGGCCATCCCGAGCTGGATCCGGAGCCTCCTGCGGCTGATCGACGTCAGTGAGGCCGTGCACCTGCAACCGGGCTCGCCTCCCCAACGGCGCCGGCGCGGCTGAGGCTGCCAGCAGGGGCTCGCAGACGACCGACGGGCGCGCGGCGACCAAACACGTCAGAAGCAGACGCACCCGGGTCACGTCTCGTGCTGATCCCAGCTTTAGGGATCCGACGCTTTCTCTGCGGCTCGGCCCTAGCTTCAGGAGTCCCGAGCCCCCGGGGCACGAGGGACTCCCGAAGTGCAGTGCCTGGCCGGAAGCCTCGCTTGTCGCGGGGCTTGTATCAGGCGGAACGGTTAGGTGGCTTGGCGTGCCGGCCGGACGAGTCATCGCGTCACGCGTCAAGCATCGCGAACATCGGTGGCAGCGGTCGCGCGGCCAGGCGCAGAATCATCGCCGTGGCACGCCCCCCATGGCGCGCGAACCGCTCCGGCGCCGGTCAGAAACGTCGCGAGGCCCGAGAGCGGTCGGCCCACGCTCGTGATCTCGCGCACCTACTCCTGACGCAGACTGCTGGCGTCGTTCCGCGGCGTCGGCAGCAGCAGAGGCGATTTCGTGCAGGTAGTCAGCCGCGGCGAGCGCGGGCGCGCCGCTTGCCTTCGTGCATCGCCTGAACTCGGGCGGGCGGGATCGCCCGGCCTTCCTCGATCAGGTCGGGGCTCAACTGCTGCGGCTCGGGCATCCTGTCGGCCCACGGATCACCCTCGGCGATGAACTGCGCCGCGGTGTGCACGGTGAAGTCGGCCGGGGCAACGCGATCGAGCTCATTCCAGGCAATCGGGAATGACACCGGCACGCCACGCCGCAGACGTGGGCTGTACGCCGCCACCACCGTCGCCCCGCCGACTCGAGTCGAATCCAGGAACACCTTGCCTCCGCGGTCTTCGCGGATGTACGCCGTCGTAGC
The DNA here is from genome assembly GCA_030777265.1 of Actinomycetota bacterium. GTDB lineage: Bacteria > Actinomycetota > Nitriliruptoria > Nitriliruptorales > JAHWKO01 > JALYGD01. The sequence continues at coordinate 6,288 of JALYGD010000369.1, forward strand.
CAGTGTGGGGTCAAGACGCTCGGCACGTGCAGCGATGGCACGGGTGGCCGCGGCCGCGTCGTCGATCGTCGCCTGCGTCCCGATCGGTATGAACACGTGCACACCCTTCGCACCGCTGGTCTTGACCGCACCTACCAAGCCGACATCCGCCAGGGCTTGGCGGACCAGTTGGGCGGCGAGGACGGCCAATCGGAACCCGTCCGCAAACGGCGGGTCGAGGTCGAGCACGAGGTGCGTGGGACGGTCCCAGCGATCTGCGCGGATCAAGGTCGCGTGGTACTCGGCCGCACGTTGGTTGGCGAACCACAGCAACGTGCGACGGTCGTTGCATAGCGCGTAGGACACCTCACGTTTCGAGGACTCCGCCCACAGCGACACCGTCCGCACCCACGGCGGCGTGTACTTGGGAACGTTCTTCTGCATGAACGGCGCCTGGCCGCGGAGCACCCGGACCACCGACAGCGGCCGGTCCTGCAGCGCCGGGATGATGCGGTCACAAACAGTGTCCAGATAGTCCACCAGGTCCCGCTTCGTCGCGTCCGCCCCATCGAACAGCGGTTGCTCGAGGTTGGTCAGCGACACTCCCTCCCGCACCTCATGGCCGCTCATGAGATCACCTCAGGTCCTGTTGGTGAGCGCGATGATGATCTCACTGGCAGACGGTCACCCCCACAGTACGGTCAGCTGCCCATCGTCAGCGGATGTGAACCATCCAATCTCGAGCGCCATGGTCTGAGGCTACGTTAGTCACGGCGTCGTAACGTGGGCGGAGCTCTGCAGGAGCGGCGCGAGAGGAGCCGTCTCAGGTCTCCTAAGACGGCGACGGGAGTGGTGGCGTCCGTCGCGTCGAGCGCAGTCCTTCCCAGCGGGCTGGTCCCTCGCCTGCCATGATGCTGGCGTGTCCGAACGGAACCCGATCTCCTACTCAGCCGCCGGCGTGGACGTCGACGCTGCGAACCGTGCGGTCGAGCTCATCCGCCAAGTCGCGGAACGTAGCCGACGTCCGGAGGTGATTGGCGGCATCGGGGGCTTCGCGGGCCTTTTCGCCTTGGACGCCCGCCGCTACGTCGACCCCGTGCTCGTGAGCAGCACCGACGGTGTCGGCACGAAAGTGGAACTCGCCCGCCGCCTCGATGTGTTGGAGACGGTCGGGCAGGACCTTGTTGCCATGGTCGTCGATGATCTCGTCGTGAGCGGGGCGGAGCCGCTGTTCCTCAATGACTACCTCACGCTGGGACGGCTTGATCCTGAGCGGGTGGCTCGCATCGTCGCCGGGGTCGTCGATGGCTGCCGTCTCGCCGACTGCGCCCTCGTGGGTGGCGAGACGGCTGAACATCCCGGCCTCATCCCCGACGACGCCTTCGACCTGGCCGGGTTCGCGGTCGGCGTGGTCGAACGCGACCGCCTGCTGTCTGCCGAGCGGGTCCGGGCCGGGGACGTCCTGGTCGCCATGGGCTCGAGCGGGCTGCACGCGAACGGCTACAGCCTGGTGCGGCGCCTCATCGATGGACTCGACCTTCACGAACCGCACGGCCTCGGCCTTCCGCTCGGGCAGGTGCTTCTGACTCCGACCCGCATCTACGTCCGGGACTGCCTCGCCCTTGCGGGCGCGGTCGATGTTCGAGTCTTCTGCCACATCACTGGCGGGGGTCTACCCGGCAACCTTCCGCGGGTACTGCCGGAAGGCCTGGGTGCCCTCGTCGAGGCCACGTCCTGGGAGCCTCCCGCCATCTACCAACTGCTCCGCGAACTCGGCCCCGTTGACGAGGCGGAGATGTGGCGGACCTTCAATCTCGGCATCGGCATGGTCGCGGTCGTGGCGGCGGACGACAGCGACGACGCTGTTCGCATACTCACGAGTCGCGGAGTGCAGGCCTGGGCGATGGGCAGCGTG
>JALYGD010000370.1 GCA_030777265.1 Actinomycetota bacterium
ATCGGACCTCCTCGACGCCAAGTACGCGGATGACCGCGGCTCACCGGCACTCGACCAGCTCACGTTGGCCCGTTTCATCGCCTCCGGTGCCCTTGACCGCCACTGCCGTCGATGCCGCCTGCACTACCGCGCCACACGCGACCTCCTCGTGCAGACCCTGCATCGGGACGCCCCAGACGTCCGGGTCGAGGGCATCGCTGCGGGCTTGCACCTGCTGGCGTGGCTGGCGCCCGGCTGCGATGAGGCCTCGGTCATCGCCACCGGGGCTCAGAGCTCGGTCGGCCTGTACGGACTGGGCGACTGCACCTCCCCCCAACGGCCGCAGCCACCGGCCCTGGTCGTGGGCTACGGGGGCATTCCGAAATACAACCTGAGTGCCGCACTGGAAGCGCTCACCGCGGTGGTGGCCCGCTGAAAGGAGCTGCTCACCGGTTCACTCGGCCTGAAGTGGTCCTACGTTCTAGTATGGAAGTGGACCTTTTCTGCGGACCAGCGGAGCCGTAGGGTGACCATCGTGTCAGCCACGTCCTACAGCAATCACTCGCCGAAGGGACCGTTCCTCATGGCGGCTACCGCTCCATGCCTCGTACGCCCGGCTCGGGCAGACGACTGGCCGGCCGTCGCCGCCCTCTTGGAAGGCTTGGGCCGTCCGGCGGTCCTCGCTGGGAACGACGCGGTCCGGCACGGGGACCTGTTTGTCCTCTACCTGGCCCGCGCCGACGCATCCGCGCTCGTCGCCGAGGTCGGAGGTGTTGTCGTCGGATTCGTCGATGTCGAGTTTCGCCAGCGCCTCAACCACAGCACTCGACAGGCGTGGATTCCTGACCTCGTCGTCGAGGAGAGCCATCGGGGTCGCGGTGTGGGCCGGGCGTTGTTGGCCAGAGCCGAGGAGCTGGCGCGACAACGAGGCTGCTGGGGTATGGCCCTCGAGTCCGCCAAGTGGCGCCAGCGGGCCCACGCCTTCTACAGGGCACGCGGATGGAGGGATGCCTCACTGTCGTTCACCATGCCACTGGGCGAAACCCCAATGCGTTGCAGGTCCGCAAGCGAATCACCCTGAATGGAAACCGGGACCAGGCGAGGTGGTTGGGCGACGCAAGCGTGAAGTGGGCGATCAGGGAGTCTCGCGCTCTGCGATCACGAGTAGTCACGATCACTGAATGTGGTGGCGTCCTCTGTCGGTCTTGCTAGTCCTGTCGATCGGTGAGGTCAAGCACCCGGGTCGTTGAACCCGGCCGTCGGCGGGGTCTTGCGGATGAAGCGGGGTCTTCGGAGAGGGTCGAGCGGAACGTTCCAGCCGGTGGCCGGGTCCAGCAAACCCTTCTTTTGTGTTGGCGGTCCCCGCGCTCGTGCGACCACCCGACAGGCGATGATCCCTCGGATGTCGAGCGGCACAACGCTCACCATGGTGTCGACGAGCACCGCCAGCACGTCGAGCACGCCGGCGAGGACGAACACCAGGCTCACGTCCGGGCTGCCTCGGCCAGGGCGGCATGCTCGCGCATGCGCCACGACGGGCCCCGGATGTTGAAGCCACCGCCCGGTGCATGAGCCGGTCCAAGATGGCGCCGGCCTCACCCGTGGCTCGGTAGAAGCGGTCGTAGAGGTCGTCACAGACGTGGATGTAGACGTCCTGGGTGACCCGGGTGGAGGAGTGGCCGAGTAGTCGGGAGACGTCTTCGATCTGCAGCCCCGGCTGGTCCAGTGCCCACGTGGCGAAGACGTGGCGCAGCGAGTGAAGGTCCACGCCCAGCGGCCCTCACCCGAGCCCGGCCAGCCGGCAGCGGGGGCGGCGGGGTCACAGGTGGGCCCGTGATTGGAGCGCCGAGCCCAGCCGCCGAGGAGAGCAGGAAACACGACGCCGTCAGCCGGAAGCGCGGCCAGGCGGCGCTCCTGGACTCCCTGGCGGCACCCAGTGAGCGCCATTTTGGCGAGGCGCACGACGTGAAACGGGTCGACCACCACGGCGGCGTGGCAGGGGCTGCCTGTCCGGTGAGCGGGTCCGAGCCCACCACCGACGCGGTAGCCCTCGTGCGGGTCGACCGACACGACCTGGACCTAAACTAGCCACGAAGGCGCCAGACTCGGTCACCGCTCGGCGCATCGCTAATGGTCACCCACCGCCCGAACCTTGGACGTCGCCCTCGGCCCGCACGCCGAAGAGCCCCACGATCGTGGCCGTGGTCTGCACGCTCACGACCAGCTCGACGCCGTCGTCGACGACGTCGAGGATCTCGAACCCACACGCGCCGAACCACAACGCAGGACTCCTTCGACCACCGGGCCTCCTGTATCTCGGACCTTCGACAGTCACGAGATTCGGCGAGGCCCTCACCTCAGTTGTGGTGCTCTCCAGCTCGTCATCCCAGCTTCGACCAGAAGGCCGGAAATGCTCGCCCCGACAGTGGGCACAGAATGGGCACAGAAAACCCCGGACAGGGGGTGATGGACAGAGACAGAGGTCGAGTTCGATGCCGCATATCTGCAGGTCAAGCGGTGTTTTGCGAACATGACGAGAAGGGCCGAGACACCCCGGCGCTGACTACGGATCAGAAGGTTGGGGGTTCGATTCCCTCCGAGCGCGCCACTCCCTACCAGCGGGTTTCCCTCAGAAACCCCTGTTTGACCTGCGCAGTTCCGGCTCCGCCTGCCTCCTCTCCGTGTCCAGGTGTGCCCAGACGTGTCCGTCGGGCGTGGGAAATCGGGGGAAACGGTACCTCCCGTAGGGCCTCGTGGGGGAAATCTGGGGGAAGGATCGGTGCCGCCGTTGCGGCTCCGTGAGGAACAGCCTCGCTTGCTGGCTCCCCCAAGCGCCATTCGGTACGGCTCCAGGCGCGGCCACCGCCGAGGCCTCGAGCGGCCGATATGTAGCGTCCCCGACCGGCACATCAGCCACGCGCCAGCGTCGTGAGGTCAGCGGCTGTCTTCACCGGACGACCGCCCTTCAACCGCACCGTCGACGGGTTGAGCCGCCCGCTCCACCTCTGGGTCAGATTACCCAGTCGACCGAACACCCCTGTGGTCCACTCTCCCGATCCGCAACGGCGGCCGATCAGGCACCGGCCGCCAGATCTGGTGAAGCGCCGGGAGGCGGGGCGTCCTCGCGGGCAAGTACGCCGACCCGCAGCTAGGCAGCAGCGAGCGCTTGCCGTCGATCAGCGCGGCGAGGCCACCAGCGAGTGCTCGAACGCGAAGGCGGTCGCGGCGGCACGAGTGGACACGCCGATCTTGGTGAAGATGTTGGACAGGTGGCGGGCAACCGTCTTGTCGCTGAGGAACAACGACGCCGCGATCTCCTTGTTGGTGTGTCCGGCGGCGACGAGCTGCAGCACCTCGACCTCTCGCTCCGTGAGCCCGGCCGGCAGCTGGCGCTGGACGGGCGCGGTGTGGGAGCTACGGGCGTCGACGCCGACCCCCAGGTCGTCGAAGAGCTTCCGGGCCGCGCTGAAGGCGGCTGCCGCACCGGCGTCGTCACCGCTCGTGCGGCAGGCCTCCCCGAGCAGCATCCGGCCGGTGGCGACCTCGTACGGCACGCCGAGCTCCGTCCACCGCGCGACCGCGCTACGCAACGTGGCGCATGCGTCGGGGCTGCCCATGGCCAGCTGCACCCGTCCACGAGCCGACAGCGCCGCCGCCCGCAGACCGCTGCTGTCAAAGTCCGAGGCGATCGTCTCTAGCTCGTCGACTGCGCCGGTGGCGGTGGTGAGGTCGCCGGCAGCGATGGCGATCTGAGCCAGCGCGGGCAGCATCTTCGCGCGGGCAAGCCGGTTCCACCCCGCTGCTTCCAGGGCCTCGCCGATGATGGTCGAGGCGGCGCCGAGGTCGCCCTCTGCCAGTCGCAGCAGGGCCACACCGGCGCGTGGCTGCGGGCACAGCCGGTCGGCGGTCGCGAACGCTTCGGACGCTCCGTCGAGGTCGCCGAGGCGACGCCGGATGTCGCCGATCTCGGCCCACGCGGCGGCCGCATTGGGGAGGTTGACGTCAGTCAGCTCCTCGCAGGCGCGGACGGCCTCTCGCTCGGCCTCGGCCCAGTCGCCGCGCCAGCGAAGGGCCGTGGCGTGGTGCACCCGGCACAGACCCGGGAACACCGCCAACGGGTGGCGCTCCGCCCACTTCGCCGTGGCTGCGGTCCACTCGGCGGCACGGCTGTGGTCGCTCAGCTGCTCGCAGGCGCTGATCAGGCTGCAGAACACCTTGCCGGTGGAGTAGGGCGACAGCCGTCCCTCGACGGCGAAGAGCATCGCCTCGTCGAGTAGCGCGAGGCCCTCCGCTGGGCGGCTCTGGTCGATCCGGACGCGGCCCAGCGTCTGCAGGGCCTCGGCTTCGAGGTCGGCGCACCGCAGCTCCCGGCCGAGCGCCACGCCGCGCTCGGCGAGGCCGGCGGCGCGGTCGAGGGCGCCGCTGCCATGCGCCACCTCGGCTTCCCGCAGCAGAAGCGCGCCGAGCTCGGCGCAGCTGTCGGCATCGCCGAGCGACCGCCGGGCACGGCTCAACCATCCGCTGGCAACGGCGGGGCTGGCGCGGAAGCAGTGATGCTCGTAGAGCCAGACAGCGCATTGGCCCGCGCGGCGTCGATCGTCCGCCTCCTCGTAGAGGTGGTATGCCCGCTCGCGGCTGTCGATGCAGGTGTCGAGCCGGCCGAGCCACCACGCCGCGTCGGCCACGAGATCGAGCCGCTCCGCCTCCAGCTCCGGGTCGTCGAGCGGCGAGCAGGTCGACGCAAGGTCGAAGCACCGTTGCCACTCGTGCCGCGTCCACGCCTCGCGCGCCTCTTGGAGACGATCCCCGGCCATCGCCACCATGGTCGCCCAGATCGTGCCGCCCGTGCATCGGTCCGTCGACCCACCTCTGCAACGGCGGCGTGGGCCGTTTCACCCACTGCGGTGCCGTCATGGTGGTGCAGGCGCCCGATGCGGCCTCAGCCACACTGGTCGAAGATGGAGTGGTGCGGAACCACGCCGGGGCCGAGCGGCCCCCGAAGGACACGCTCACGCGGCTGATCCAGCAGGGGCGCGACCGGGAGGCAGCCGAGCTGGGCTCCGACAGCCTTGCCCCGACGCTCAGAGGAGTTCCGATGGACCCGAACGCTCAGCTCGATGCGATCGTCCCGCTGCTCGACCAGCTCGTCGCTGGTCTCAGTGACGAGGACCTCGAGGCGCCGACGCCGTGCGCAACTTTCGACGTGCGCCAGGTCCTCCAGCACATGGTCGGGGGCGCCACCCTCTTCGCAGCCGCCTTCCGTGGCACGGAGCCGCCCGAGACGTCGACCCCGCCCGAAGACGTCGTCAGCGCGTTCCCGGTTGCCATGGCAGAGCTGCAGGCGGCGATGAAGTCGCCCGGCGCGCTCGAGCGGACGGTCGCCGCTCCGTTCGGTGAGGTCCCGGGCGAGACGTTCGCCCGCTTCGTCGCCCTCGACGGTCTCGTCCACGGCTGGGACATCGCCACCGCGACCGGCCAGCAGTACGAGCCGCCCGCAGCCGTCGTGGCGGAGGTGGAGTCGTTCGCAGCCGCAGCCATCAGCGACGGCATGCGTGACGGTGACACCTTCGCGGCTACGGTCGAGCCGCCCCCCGACGCGTCCGTGCTGGTTCGGCTCGTGGCGTTCACCGGGCGCTCCATCCCCGTGACCGCGTGATGCCGTTCCCGACGATCACCCACGTGGCGCTGACTGTCAGCGACCTCGCCCGCAGCGTCCCCTGGTACGAGAAACTGTTCGACGCGAAGCCCGTCCTCGACGAGGACACCGGGCCGTTCCGGCACGTCGTGTGGGCGCTCGGCTCGACGCTCGTGGGTCTGCACCAGTTCCCGGACACGATGCCCGAGACGTTCGACGAACGGCGGCCCGGCCTCGACCATCTGGCGTTCGCCTGCGCCGATCGCACCGAGCTCGAGCAGTGGGAGGCGAAGCTGGACGAGCTCGGGATCGCGCACGGCGGCATCGTGGACGCCCCGTACGGCTCGGGGTTGTCCTTCCGGGACCTCGACAACATCGCCCTGGAGCTCTTGGCGCCGCCTTCGTAGGCGCGGGCTCCCAGGCCAAGGCGCGGCGCGGGTCTCCCGGCGGGAGCCCGCGCCGCTTCGCGTCTGGTCAGTTCGACCCATCGGGCGCACGATGCCGAATGGGTGACTCGCCCGATGCGGGAGGTAGGCCCGAGGCGGACGCTGCATCCATGACGCAAGCAACCACGACAGCCGCCGTCGACTTCGACGCGGTGAAGACCAAGCAGCAGGCCACCTGGGGCTCCGGTGACTACGCGGTGATCGGGACCACCCTCCAGATCACGGGCGAGTCGCTGTGCGAGGCCGTCGACGTCTCGGCGGGCGAGCGCGTCCTCGACGTGGCCGCCGGCAACGGAAACGCGTCCCTGGCAGCAGCTCGACGTGGCTGCGACGTGACGGCCACGGACTACGTCGGAGCACTGCTGGAAGGAGCCGCCGCACGCGCTGCCGCCGAAGGACTGCACATCGACTGCCGGGAGGCCGACGCGGAGGCACTTCCCTTCGAAGATGGGTCCTACGACGTGGTGCTGTCCACCTTCGGCGTGATGTTCACGCCGAACCAGGAGCGGACCGCTTCAGAGCTGCAGCGGGTGTGCCGGCGAGGAGGACGGATCGGCCTCGTCAACTGGACGCCGACGAGCTTCATCGGGCAGATGTTCAAGATCGTGGGCCGCCACGTGCCGCCGCCGGCGGGAGTTCGCTCGCCGCTCGAGTGGGGCAAGGAGGACCGGCTTGCCGAGCTCTTCGCCGGCCACGACATCTCGGTCACCACCCGGCAGTTCGTGTTCCGCTACCGGTCGGCACAGCACTGGCTCGACACGTTCCGGACCTACTACGGCCCAACGCTGAAGGCGTTCGCTGCGCTCGACGAGCAGACGCAGGCGGCGTTCCAGCGCGAGCTGCTCGAGCTCGGCGCGTCGCACAACACCTCGACCGACGGGACCTTTCGGGTGCCGAGTGACTACCTCGAAGCCGTCATCACCACCGCTTAGCCAACAACGAGAGCAGAGGAGCTCCCCATGAGGATCCCCAAGAACGACATCCCGATCAGGATCGACGTCCCCGGCGCAGTCGCCCGCCAGACCGGCGAGTTCGGCGACGCGTCGAAGCACGGCCCGCTCGCCGCGGAGTACTTCTCCCTCGGCGCCGGCACCGACATCGCGCCGCTGCTCCAGGGGCTCGAGGACGACGCCTGCCAGGCCCCGCACTGGGGCTACATCATCTCCGGCCAGCTCGTGGTCAGCTACACCGACGGGACGGCCGACACGTGCAGCACCGGCGACGTCTTCCACTGGCCGGCTGGGCACAGCGTCCGTGTCATCGACGACGCCGAGGTCATCCTGTTCAGCCCGCACACGGAGCACCTCGCGGTGATGGACCACATGCGGGAGAAGATGGGCGTGTAGCCGCGCCGACGCAGCCCGGGCGGGGCCGGGGAGCCGGCCGCGCGCGGCGACAGGCTCGGCGACGCGGTCAACGAGTGGGGCGCTCCTCGCGGTGCCGTCGTGGTCGCCCTTCCAGGCAACCCTGGCTGGAGCACGTGTCGGCCTCGGCTGGGCACGACAGCATGCATCCGGGTGCGGGGTGCGCCTCCTCGTCTTCGAACGTCCGGGCGCTCGGGTTGTGGGGCGATGCCGAGCGCGTGCTCACCCGCGCGATCGACGAGTTCGAGCGGACACGGGTCTCCCCGGCTGGCGTCCGCCGATCGCGCTGGCCGAACTGCCGATCCGCCAGGGCCGAGTGACCGAGGCCGAGGAGCTGCTGCTCGGCAAGGGAGATCGCTTCCAGGCGTTGCTCCCCACGGGCACCTCGATCGAGTCGTTCCTCGGCGTACTGGCGACCGTGCCCGACGTCGAGCATGCGCCGGCGCCCAGCGCCGAGGAGTTCCAGCAGATGCTGGCGGCGATGGCGCCGGCGGCCGGCTGATCCAAAGGGGAGGCGGCGGGGGCCGCTCGCTGGCGACGACGCGAGCGACCGCCCGCGGTTGGCGGGAGGTGGCGCCCCTTCAGCCGTTGGGACCACGTTGTGCCTGAGACACCTCAGGACGAGGTCCAGTCCGCGCCGATACCCGGGTCGGCTTCGCCGTCCTCACCACCCCGCGCCCGAATCGGCGTTCTGTTCTCGCAGCAGGTGTCCCATAACGCCGGATCGACGACGCGCTGCGACGCGCCGTTCTTTTCGCCTCACATCGCTACCGACGACGCGTTCTTGAGCGCGCGTTTGGTGCGGTCGCTTCCACTGGTCGCCGCCGAAGCCGTCAATCGGCTGGTGCGAGCTGAGGGTCGGCCACGGCGCCGACAGGTCCCTACGCACCGGCTCCTATGCGAGATCTCGGCTCATGCAGTATCCGACGTGGGCGCCCTCAACCTGGTCAGCGACTTGAGCGCGCACGGAAGGGTTTGGCTCGTCGAGAGTCACGAAGAGCTGCGGGACGCCGTTGAAGGACGCCTTCTCATGCGCCATGCCATGGAGCGGCCCTTCGAGCAGCGCTGCTGCCTCGGCCTCGAAGCTCTGCGGGGCATAGACCCACTGGAGCAA
>JALYGD010000371.1 GCA_030777265.1 Actinomycetota bacterium
TCTCGTCATGCCCCGTGGCCGCCTTCGTGGCAGGAGTGAAAATCGGCTCGGGCAGTTCGAAGGCCTCGCCGAGTCCCTGCGGGAGCGGAATGCCGCAAACACGACCGGAAGCGGCGTACTCCTTCAGTCCGGAGCCGGTGAGGTAGCCGCGTGCCACGCATTCGAACGGGACGACATCAGCGTGGCGCACGAGCATCGTGCGACCCCAGAGTTCCTCCGCATGCCGCTGCACTGCTGGGGGAAAGTCGGCCACAGCAGTCGAGACGAGGTGGTTGTCGATGATGTCCCGAGTGAGTGAGAACCAGAAGTCCGATAAGCCCGTTAGCACCTTGCCCTTGTCGGGGATCGGCGTGGGATGGACGAAGTCGAAGGTCGAGATGCGGTCCGAGGCGACGAGCAGCACGTGATCGTCGTCCGCTGCATAGAGGTCGCGGACCTTGCCCGAGCGCAGAAGGATGAGGCCGTCGAGTGACACGTCGCGATTACCTCCGTCGCCGTGTTAGGAGACCGAAGACGGCTCCTCTCGCGTCGCTCCTTCGGAGCGGCGCTCACCTCCCAGGTCATTTGACCATCCTGGCGAGCATCGTGGCCTATGGCTGTCGGCAGCGATCGTATCCAGGCGGGGGCCTGGGGCGCTGAGACTACGCGTCTGATCAGGTTGGGTGGAAGCCGGGCTGCCGAGCAGTCATATGCGATTCCTCCGCCAGGCGGCGTTTGTGCGCGACGAACCTCCGCCGCAGCTCCGGGTCAGCGGTAGCGAGTATCTGCACCGCGAGCAGCCCCGCGTTGCGGGCCGCGTCGAGGCCGACGCAGGCGACGGGAACGCCTGGCGGCATCTGGACGATGGAGAAGAGAGAGTCCGCGCCGCCCAGGTGCGCGGAGAGGATCGGGACCCCGATGACGGGCAGGGGGGTGTGGGCGGCGACCACCCCGGGCAGGTGGGCAGCGCGGCCGGCGCCTGCGATGAGCACCTCGTAACCGGCCTCCACCGCGCCTTTCGCCCAGGCGGCACACTCCTCGGGGTTGCGATGGGCCGAGATCACCTGCACGGTATGGGCCACGTCGAATTCGACGAGAACCTCTCCCGCCGCGCGCATGACGTCCAAGTCCGACCGAGAACCCATCACGATGCCGACACGGGAAGCTGGCATGAGCGCGTCTCCTAGCAACCTGGGTCGCCACTGCTGCGCCAATTGAGCGGCCCGCCGCTGATCGCTTTCTGCCGCTGCTGCAGCGACTTCACCTACGAACCCGACGAGCCGATCGATCGCGCAGCGGCGGCTGCGATGTCCTCTCGCCGATGCATCCCTTCCCAGCGGATGAGGCTAGCCGCCGCATACGCGACGTCCCGTGCGGCCCGCACGTCGGGTCCCCGCCCCGTCACCGCCAAGACACGCCCGCCTGCTGTCACCAATCGCCCGTCGTCTCGCCGGGTGCCAGCGTGGAAGACGAGGACCTCCGGGTAGTCGACAGCCACCTGGTCGAGGCCGGAGATCGGCCGTCCCACCTTATAGGTGCCCGGATAACCGCTGCTGGACAGCACCACGCTGACGAACGCCTCGTCGGAGAGGGTCAACGGAGCGTTGAGCACACCACGCCCAGGGTCCGTAGCCGCCGACAGCAGCGCACCGAAGTCACTGGTGATGCGAGGGACGACGACCTGGGTCTCGGGGTCACCGAAACGGCAATTGAACTCGAGGATCTTCGGGCCCTCGCGTGTGAGCACGAGTCCGGCGTAGAGCAGACCGGTGTAGGGACTGCCGCGGCGGGCGAACTCGGCGAGCACGGGACGGAGGACCGACACGCCAAGCTCGGCGGCTTCGTCAACTCCGAACCCTGGCAGCGGCGTGAGGGCACCCATACCCCCGGTGTTCGGGCCGTGATCCCCGTCGAAGGCGCGCTTGAAGTCCTGGGCGGGTGGCAGCAGGACGAGATCATGGCCGTCACAGACAGCGAAGACGCTCGCCTCCGGACCTTCGAGCCACTCCTCGAGAACGATCCGCTCGCCGGCCCGACCGAACACGCGCCGCACGAGGGCGTCCTCGATGGCCGCCTGTGCCTCTTCCCGTGTGTGGCAGATGACGACTCCCTTGCCGGCGGCGAGGCCATCCGCCTTCACGACATAGGGGGAGGTGTAGCCGTCGAGCGCCGCGATGGCCGAGGGCGCGTCACTGTAGACGCCGTAGCGGGCCGTCGGCGCTCCTACCGCCGACATGACCTCTTTCGCGAAGGCTTTCGAGCCCTCTGCGCGAGCAGCCGCAGCGCTGGGCCCGAACACGGGAATGCCGCAGCGACGCAGCTCGTCAGCGACTCCAGCGACGAGGGGCCCCTCAGGTCCGACGACGACGAGGTCGGCACGACGGCGCTCCGCCAGGCGCACGACCTCCGGGGGCTCGAGCGGCTGCACGGTGTGGCAGGGACCGAGCTCGGCCATGCCAGGGTTTCCGGGCGCCGCCTCGACCGCAGCGACGGAGGGCGAATTCGCCAGCCGCCAGGCCAGCGCGTGCTCCCGGCCTCCCGAACCGATCACGAGGACGCGCAAGTCTCACCGACCCAGGCGCAGCGACGCGGGAACCGTCCCGCGCACGAGGGTTTGCGAGCGCTTCGGGCCGATCGAGACCCAGCGGATGGGCACACCTGACTCCTCCTCGAGCAACTCGACGTAGCGCCGGGCCGCCTGGGGCAGGTCTTCCCATCGTTCCACTTTGGAGATGTCTCCTCGCCATCCCGGCACCTCGACGTAAAGGGGCTCGGCGTGGTGGAAGATCGACTGGTGTGGAGGGAAGTCGCGGTACTCACGTCCCTCGTAACGGTAGGCCACGGCGACCCGCAGCGCCTCGAAGCTCGAGAGCACGTCGAGCTTGGTGAGGAACAGACCTGTGAGACCGTTCACCCGGTTCGCGTAGCGAGCGAGCACCGCGTCGAACCAGCCGGTGCGCCGACGCCGCCCCGTGGTGGTGCCGTACTCGTCGCCGTGCTCGACCAGACGGACGCCGATGTCATCGGACAGCTCAGTGGGGAAAGGCCCGGTGCCCACTCGGGTGACATAGGCCTTCGCGATGCCGATGACCTCGTCGACGTGGCGGGGGCCGATCCCGGCGCCCGTGAGCGCGCCACCTGCCACCGGGTTCGAAGACGTGACGAAGGGGTAGGTGCCGTGATCGAGGTCGAGCAGGGTGCCTTGCGCGCCCTCGAGGATGACGTGCTTGCCACCCTCGAGGCTGTCGTGGATGAGGGCGGTCGTGTCGGCGAGCTGGGGCTTCAGCCGCTCGGCATAAGCGAGGTAGGTGGAGGCGATCTCGTCCGCGTCCAGCGGAAGACGGTTGTAGATGCGGGAGAGTATCTGGTTCTTCAGCTCGAGGGCGGCGTCGAGCTTCTGCCGGAAGATCTTCTCGTCGAACAGGTCCTGGAAACGAAGACCGATCCGCGCGGCCTTGTCGGCATAGGCGGGCCC
>JALYGD010000372.1 GCA_030777265.1 Actinomycetota bacterium
GCGATGACGGAGGACGCAGGGGACGTGGACGCCCGGGAGCGAATGCGGGACGCGAGTGACGACGAGCGACCCTGGCTGAACGCCCCGAACCTCGTGACGGTCCTGCGGGCGCTGCTCGTCCCGCTCATTCTCGTGCTCGTCCTCGTGGAGACCCGCACCGGCCGCTTCTGGGCATTCGGGATCTTCACCTTCGCCGCCGTCACCGACACCATCGATGGCTGGGTGGCGCGCCGCTGGGACGGCGTCACTCGTTGGGGCCAGATCGCCGACCCGATCGCCGACAAGCTGCTCGTCATCGGCACGCTGGCGGCTCTCGCCTCGCTCGGCACGCTGCCGTGGTGGGCGGTGGTCGTCATCGTCGTGCGGGAGGTCGGCGTAACGCTGCTGCGGTGGCAGATCATGCACGAGGCCAACGTCGTCCTGCCCTCGAGCCGCTGGGGGAAGGCGAAGACGGTGTCGCAGTTCGTAGCGGTGACGGCGTTCCTGATCCCGACGCCGCCGGTGGTCCTTGCCACCGTGCTCCTCTACACGGCGATAGCGCTGACGGTGCTGTCGGGTCTCGACTACGCCCTGCAGGCCGGGCGACTGCTGCGCGAAGGGCGTGACGAGCAGCGTTCGAGAGACGAAGCAAGCCGGTGAGGCTCGGGATCTGCGCCGTAAGCAGCGCACTCGCGGCCGGGGATGCAAGCGACACGAACGCCGTCTGGCTGGCTCGGCGCCTCGTCGAGGCCGGTTTCGACGTCGCCTGCCACGTCTCGGTGGGGGAGGATCGTGACCTGCTCTCCGCCGCCCTGCGCTGGCTCGTCGAACGCTGCCAAGCGGTGGTCGTCATCGGAGGGCTCGGCCCGACCCACGGCAACCTCACGCGGGTGGTGGTAGCCGAAATCGCGGACGTCCCCCTCGAGCGCCGTGATGAGCTCGTGCCGGCGGGCGCGGTGGCGTTCGAGCCGATCGGGACCACGCCGGGATTCGCCCTCGCCATAGACGGTGCCGGCGCCACATGCGCTGTCTATGCCCTGCCGGGGACGCAGTTCGAGCTGCAGGTCATGACCGAACGGGACGTCCTGCCAGACCTCGCTTGCCGCGGCGCCGCCGCGGCGAGCGAGGGACGTGCTCCCGTTCGACCCGGGAGCGACGAGGTAGGAGTGGAGCAAGCCGTCGCCCAGCTTCTCCGCGACGCACAGCTGACCGTGGCGACCGCCGAGTCGTGCACGGCAGGCGCCGTCATGATCCGCCTCGCCGCCGTGCCCGGCGCCAGCGCCTACCTGCGTGGCGGCCTCGTGGCGTACGCGACGGAGGTGAAATCCACAGTGCTCGGTCTCGACAAGGGACTCGTCGACGAGCACGGTCCCGTCTCGCTGCAGACCACCAAGGCGATGGCACGTCGGGCACAGGAGCTGTTTGAGGCGGACCTCGGAGTGGGGGTCACGTGTGTGGCGGGTCCTGACACGCAGGGCGGGCGCAGTGCGGGAACGATCGTATGGGCGCTTGCGACACGCGACGGGAACGAGGGGTCCGGAGAGCTCAGGATCAGCGGCGACCGGCCGCATGTTCAGAGGCAGGCAGCGGCGGTGGTGCTCGAGGCCTTGCGTCGTCACCTGTTGTCGAGGCAGCCACCGGGAGAAGGAGCCGCCTAAGGCGCCCCTCCTGTCGACCGTGCCCGGGTCGGCGTGCTTCCGGTGTGCCCGCATACCGCGCGCTGCGCTCCGGTCGTCTTTCCGACGTTCCGGACCAGCCGGCTGTCAGGCGGGGTCCGGTGCGCCCCCGATCAGCCACGCCGCCACCGACGCAGCCACCCCATCGTCGGCGCCCCTGTGCTCGTGGCCCGCCCTTCTCGATCCACAGATGGGCGACCGGCCCGGAGATGTCAGCTGAGGCCGCTTCGAGCTCGCCTGGGGTGGCGAAAGGGTCCCTTGTGCCGATACGAACAGGCAAGCAACCTCGATGGCCGGGAAGTGTTCCGTTCGCATTCGTTCCGGGCGGCCCGGCGGGTGGAGCGGATAGGCGACGAGTACCAACCCGGCGGCGGCGTGCCCCTCGGCCGCGGCCATCGAACACATCCGCCCGCCCATGGAACGGCCTCCGAGGACAACCCGTTCAGGCACTACCCGGGCCCGGGCGGCCAGGGCGGCGGCTTCCTCGATCACACAGGCCACCATTCGGGGCGCTGGATCGGGCCCCTTCCGCCCGGCGCGGCGATAGGGGAAATCGACCCGTGCGACCGGCATGGGTGCAACTGCCGCTTCGATTGCCAACAGCGAAGGATGGTCGCGGTCGCTGCCCGCACCGGGCGTCAGCAGCAGGGCCCCTGGTGATGCCGCGAACCTCACTGGCGGGGACCGTCCTACGTTGGAGACGGTATCAGGGCGGAATCGGTGGCCCCGAGCCTGACGAGGCCCTGCAGCCGTCGGCGCCCACAACGTCCGCCCTGAGACTATCGGCAGAACTGCGCGGTGGTATCAGGTGCCGGCGGACTGGCCGCGGCTCCAGCTGCCGTGCAGGCGCTGGTAGACGCCCGGTTCGGCGACGAGCTCGTCATGACTACCGCATTGCGCGACGCGCCCGGCGTCGAAGACGAGGATCTCGTCGGCAGCCTCGGCTGTGTACAGGCGGTGTGCGATGGTCACGGTGGTCCGTCCTCGTGCCAGCCCAGCCAAGGCACGGCGCAGGCGCGACTCCATGGCCGGGTCGACCGAGGAGGTCGCCTCGTCGAGGACCAGCAGATCGGGATCGGCGAGGTAGG
>JALYGD010000373.1 GCA_030777265.1 Actinomycetota bacterium
GAGGGCGTCGCGCGCCTTGGCGATCAGCTTCGGCCAGGCGTCGGCGGCGTTGTCCACCCGCGAGCGGGCCTGCGCCAGGCGTTGGTCGGCCTCGATCTGGGCGAGCACGCGATCCACCTCGGCAAGAGCCGCTGCGCCGGCGGACACCCCCAACAGGTCGACCAGGCGAACGACGGCAGCCAGGATCGAGCCCGTCTGGGAGTAGGGCACGACCAACACGCCGGAGCCGACCGCGTCGATGTGAGCGGACTGGCAGGCCGTGTAGACGGCATCGGGGACTGCCATGATCGCCACCGGAGCGGTCAGCTCCGAGTCGATGTACTTGCCGGCCACCTCTGCAACACGGTTGGCGACGGCTGCATCCGCCGATCTCCCGTTGGCAGAGACGAGCTTGGAGTCGACCGCGATCCGTCGACCGTCGGGCAGTACCAGCGCGAACTCCACCTGCTTGCTTCCCAGCCGCCACCCGTGCTGGACCATCCCGGCCGGGAGCTTCTCGAGCTGGCAAGCCAGGAGCCGCTCGCCGGCCGTGCCACGCGCCGCCGAGGCGAGCAGCGTGCGCTCCAGGCCGTGGATGGCCGCGAAGGCAGCCTCCTCCGGCTCCCGGCGGTTGCGCAGCTCCATGCCGGCGAAGGCCACGGCGGCTGCCAGCAGCAACACCGCGACCGTGAGCACGGCGAGCAGCGAGGCCATCGGGCTCTCCTTTCCGACGCCCGACTCACCGTACCGAGCAGGTGTGACTCGCCCTCAGAAGGCGTGCCGACGGTCCCACCGCCCTCGGAGCTGTTGGAGGGCAGGTGGACCGCCGCACCGGAGGGGCTCTAGTGCTCCTCATTCATGGGTTGGCCCGCGTGGCCGGCCTGGACCTGAACGATCCGCAACAGCGTGACGAGAAGCACTCCTCCGACGATGTTCGCCACCGTGACCCAGGCCGCCATCCCAGCCCAGTCGGCGTAGCCGAACGGCGCGCCCATGTGCAGAGCGGCGAACATCTCCGCAGACATGACGATGATGTGGTTGAGCGGCGCGGCCGCGATGAGGAACCCGGCGAGTACGGCGGCGACGATCCTGCCGAACTCGGTGGCGCTGCCGTGCTCCATCCATGTCATGAGCGTGATGACCGCCCCGCCCAGGACGCCGAGAGCGAAGGATTCCCAGGTCACCCCCCGCTCGGGGTAGAACTTCGCCACGCTGACGGCCGTTTTTTGCAGGGGGCTCAGCGCGGCCGCCGTCAGCCCGGCGAAGATCCAGGCGCCGACGAGGTTCATCGTGAGCAGGCCGGCCCAAAGGCGCAGCAGAGAGGCGAAGCCGGTCTTGTCGGCGATGACAGCCGCGACGGGGGCGAGGTAGTTCTCGTCGAACAGGTCGGTCTTGCCGAGTATGAGCGCGATGAAGCCGATGGTGAAGGCCAGCGCGGCGAGCAGCCTCGAACCGGTCTCGTGCTCGACGACGAGCAGGGCCGTGACGCCCAGACTCACGTCGATGCCTCCCACGAGCCCCGTGGTCAGGATCTCAGGAAAGGTCCGCGTTAGCCGGGTCCGCCCGACGGAGATGGCTTCCTGAAGGGCGAGCGCTTCCTCCTCCCGACCCAGTTGCTCGTTGTCGGTTGACAAGCCTTGCCCCTTCCCTGCTGTCACCTTGGCTGCAGCCGGTTGGGCGCCCTCAGCCCAGGGGTGGGGGCGCGCGGTGACGGCTGGCGCGCCTCTTGTTCAACGCGTCGTCGATCTGGCGCCAGATGTCGTCGCGAACGTCGTTGAGCGCGTCCTTCAGCACCGGCTCGCGGGAGGTTGCGAGAAAAGGATCGAAGCCGGCGATGCGTGCATCGAGGATGACCTGTTGCTCGTTCGTGTCCCGACCTTTCACCGACAGCTCGAGGTCCACCGCGTCCGGGCGGAACCTTCGCAGACGTCGGTTGAGTTTGCTGAAGCGGGCGAGCACCTCCTCGCGTTCTGAGTTGCTGAACCCGGCTCCCAGGCGTATGTGCATGACATCAATGCGGGCGGGGCCTTCGTGGCGATCGGTCGTCATGGCTCCTCTCCGTCCAGGGCCGGGAACCGGTTCAGATCGTCCGCCGGTCCTACCGACCTTCCTCACTGACACTGTGATGAGTCGGCCGGGGCGGTGCAGGACCATTCGGACGACGCCAGGATGGGTTCCTAGCCGAACTCGTGTTCTTAGGTCCGTTCCTGTGCCGGGACCGCAACCTCGACCTCGACCTCGACCGCTCCGAGCGAGCGGGCGTTCGCATGCATGAGGCTGGTGGTGGCGACCTGGAGGTCGAGGTGGTGTCCGGCGGGCAAGGTGTAGGCGATACCCGCAAGGTCGAGCGCGAAGGTTCGCGGCACCTCTCCGAGAGAACTGACCAGCAGGGGCGTCTCCTGCAGGTTCACGACTTCCCCGGCTTCGCGATCCACGAGCTTGAGGAACAGGTGGGCGGTAGGGCCGATGCCAGTCACCCGCAGCCGGGCGGATGGGATGCCGACGAGCTCCAGCGGTCCCTGTGAGGCGTGCGCCACCTCGAACGTCAGGGCGTGGGGGTCACCCGGCAACGACGGTGAGGCCGTGGTGGCGGGCCGGCCGCTGGCTGTCAACCCGCTTGTCGGCAGCGGCGTGACAAGCAGCCGCCCCGCCCCCGAGGCGGTACGCAGGACGGCGGCGGAGGGCGGGAAGTTGTCGGCGGCGCGCCAGATGCCCTCGTTCGTGCGGTACTCGACGGCCGCCCCGGTGCCGACGTCATGGCCCCGCAGGTACCTCGCGAGCCAGGCGAGGATCACCTCGTCCAGGTGGGCCCGATCGTCGACGGCCGCGTACGAGGCGGGGCACAGGACGTGTCCCCCGCAGAAGACCACGAGCTTGGCCGGGATGCCCGCTGCGCGGACGTGCTGGAAGATGGCACTGCCTTCGTTGAGGTCGAAGAGCGTGTCGACGCTGCCCTGCATGACGAGCGTCGGTACGCGCAGCGGTCGTTCGGCGCGGTAGCCCGCGAGGCTGGAGCCTGCGAAGAAGTCGAGAGTTGCTTGTGACAGCCGGTTCGTCGTGACCCCTTCGACCTCGGCGCGGCGCAGCGCCGGGTGGAGCCCGCCCGCCTGGGGCCCCGCGGGATTGCGGGGGTCGAGGCCTTCGAGTTCGGCCGCCCCGGCGCCCACCGCGTAGAAGTACTGCCCCCATGCCAGGTTGACGACCTGTCCGGAGTAGAGGGAGTAACGCAGGTCGTACCAGGTGATTTCAGGGGCGATGGCGTCGATGCGAGGGTCGAAGATGGCGGTGGCCAACTGGATCGCCCCACCGTAGGACTGTCCCGTCCAGCCCACGAGCGGGTCGCCTGGGGCTTCCAAGGTGATCTCGGGTCGGTGTGCGACGACCCAGTCGAGCAGCGCGCTGACATCGCGTCCCTCGAAGGCGGGCTGGTCGAGATGGACGATGCCGCCCGAGTAGCCGAACCCGCGTGCGTCCCAGGTGAGCACCGCGTAGCCGGCCGCGAGGAGCCGTTCGAGCATGCTGCCGGGGACGACCTCACGCTCGCCGTGCCCGCCCCAGCCGTGGCTGCGCAGGACGATGGGAACGGGGCTCGTGGCGCTCGCACCAGGCGGCAGGAACAGCGTCGAGTACAAGGGTGTGCCATCAAACGATGTCACGACGTTCGTGGTCTTCGTGGCATCGGCCCCGCTCGAGCGTGGGACGGGAGCGACGGCCAGTGACAGCAGACCCAGGACCAGAAGCGCGATACCGCGCATGACAGCGCTAGTCGACGCTTGCCGCCGACGTGAGCACGCGCTGCTGACCGTCACCTGCTTCCTGCCAGCCGGGTGGGCGACCGGCGACCACGAGGGACGCGGACGTGCCACGAACGGAGAGCCGGCCGACACCAGTATGGCTCATGCTCTGCTGATCTTCCTCTCTGCCGCTCCATGACGAACACGCGTTCGATATACTCCAGCGCGTGGTACGCGCCGGGAACGAGACTCGCGGTCGGCTGCGCTGGCAGCGGGCCGACGAGCCGCACGCCCAGCCGACTCTGTTCAGCGCGCCGGACGAGCGCGTCCGCCACCCCGAGTTCGCCGATCTCGAGTTCATCCACGTCCGTGCCAAGCGCATCATCAACGAGGTTCCCGCCGCCGCTCGAGTCC
>JALYGD010000374.1 GCA_030777265.1 Actinomycetota bacterium
GTCGGCGGAGGGGTGCTGTTCAACTCGCTTGCGTTGCTGGCCGACGCTGCGCACATGCTTTCCGACGTCGCCGCGCTCGCGATCGCGCTTGTCGCTCAGCGTCTCCTAATCCGACCCGCAACGGCCGCGCACAGCTTCGGTCTGCAACGTGCCGAGGTGCTCGGCGCCCAAGCGAACGGGCTCGTGCTGCTCGTCGCGTCGATATTGGTCACGGTTGAAGCGGCGCAGCGCATTGGTAGCAACGCTGAGGTCGTGGCCGACGGCCTCCTCCTGGTCGCCTCCTTGGGGCTGGTTGTGAACCTCGGCAGCGTTGCGCTCCTTGCCCGGGTGCAGGGAGAGAGTCTCAACCTGCGTGCCGCCCTCCTGCACCTGCTCGCTGACGCGGTCGGCTCCGTGGGGGCCATGTTCGCCGGCATCGTCGTGTTGGTGTGGGATTTTCACTGGGCCGATTCGGTCGTCTCCATCTTCATTGCTGCGCTCGTGCTCTGGTCGGCGTGGACGCTGCTGCGTGAGGCGACGCACGTCCTGCTCGAGGGCACACCGCGAGGTCTTGACGTCGAGGAAGTCGAGCGGGCCCTCCTCGCACATCCGGCCGTGGAGGCGGTCCACCACCTGCACGCGTGGAGCCTGGCCTCGGATCTTCGTGCCCTGTCCGCCCACGTCGTGATTACCGAAGAGGTGTCGTTGCACGACGCTCAGGTGCTCGGCGACGAACTGAAGATCGAGCTGGCACGCCGATTCGCAATCGAACACTCGACCCTCGAACTCGAGTGCCACGTGTGCGATGTGGAAGCCAGCGGGGCGGAGCCCCACTGAGTTCGAGGACATGACGGGCCCGATACTCGAGCGCGGTCGTGTAGCGGTGATGGCCGTCGGCCATGAGGAGACGCTGGCGTGCGAAGGCCAGTCGAGCGCTCCCATGGGCATCCCGGTCCGTGACCCTCCAAAGTCGATGGTGCACTCCCTCCTCCCAGCATCCACGAACGCAGTCAGGGGCGGCGCCTGCGTGACCATCGCGAGCAGCTTGGCGACGTGTTCTGGCTCTCGTTCAGTCAAGAGGTAGACGGGAGAGGCATTGAGGGGCAGCGCCTCGAGCAGCCGTAGACGGTCCTCGACCGGGCCGGGGAAGACGTGCTCGTGCGGCAGGACGGTTCCCGCCTCCCAGGGCTCGAGTTGCAGGGCGGCGAGCAGGCCGCGCTGCCGACCGTGCACCGTGCCGTGCTCGTAGGTCTGCTCATAGACGTAGAGGGCGGCTCGGCATCGAGCGCGAGGACGCTTTCCGTGCGCCAGCGGACGTAGGTTCCAGCCGCCGCCGCATAGCGCCCGGAGCTGTCACGCTCCAGCGGCCGGTACGCGCCGAGCTCGAGCCTGACGACGTTGTACGTACTGCGCGCGCGGAGGCGACGGGAGAGCACGGCGTCGATGGCGTCGTAGGGTGGGGCGGTGAGCGCGTCGAGACGTGCCAGGTCGCGGTAGCGCAGAGCGGAGAATGGCGCGACGTCGACCATTGCGTGGCCGCCTCCTTACCCCGTGCCAACATTCGGTCTTAGCAGAGCGACCGGTATGGGTGGGAGACCGGTGTCGCGGTCTCGCTGGCCAGGGCGCGACAAGATTGTCAAGATCTCGGCAAGATTGCCCTGGGCGGGCACGGGGTGCCCGGCTGGAAGGGCGCAGCCCCGGGCGGGTGGGTGATTGGAGCAGCGGCGGAGGCGAGCGGGAGCGGACAGGTCCAAAGGCCGTTGCAGTAGCCTGCCGCCATGGCGCTTCTGGATGGTTACGAGGGGCTCATCGTCGACCTCGACGGCACCGTGTTCCGACTCGAGGAACCGATCGAGCCCGCAATCGAGTTCTTGCGCCGGGTCGAGCTTCCGACCGTCTTCGTCACCAACAACTCGACGCGGAAGGCAGTCACCTGGGCCGAGATGTTGGCTGACGCCGGCGTGGAGGTTGCGGAGGAACGGGTTGTGACCAGCGCCATGACGGTGGCGGCCATGCTCTCAGAGGACTCCCCGCGGGTGTACCCGATCGGTGAGGAGGGCTTAGCTGCCGCGCTGGCCCACGAGGGCATCGAGACCACCGACAACTACGAGGACGCCGACGCGGTTGTCGTCGGGTGGGACCGGAGACTGACCTGGGACAAGCTGCGTACCGCGACGCTCGCGATCCATCACGGCGCCCGCTTCATCGCCACCAACCGCGACCCCGTCTATCCCACTGCCGAGGGTCCCTGGCCCGGCAACGGCGCCGCGCTAGCGGCTATCTGTGAGGCCACGAATGCCACGCCTGAGGTGGCGGGCAAGCCCGAGACGCCGATGTTCGAGCTGGCGGCCGAGCGGCTCGGCGG
>JALYGD010000375.1 GCA_030777265.1 Actinomycetota bacterium
GCTGCTGATCCAGCGCGTACGGCGAGAGGGCTGGTCGGTGGCGTGCGCGGCCCAGGCGCAAGGGATCTCGCGGGCCACGGCGCACAAGTGGCTGCGCCGCTATCAGACCGAGGGCGAGGCTGGCTCACCACCTGCACAGGACACTGGGCGGGGGTCCCACATACTCCGTGCGCCCCGCCTCCGCCCGCCCCCGGCTACCGTTGCCCCGTCGTTGGCGCTCATGCTCCCGACGATGTCGAGCCTGGCGTTTGAAGCCCAGGTCCATGTGGCAGTCGACGAGCCCGGAAGCAGGGTCGCGTCGCCGAGCTCGACCGTGTCCACGCCTCGGCGACTTCCACCCGACCGCTGGCGACGACGCCGCGTATCCGTCCGTCTGGGAGCAACACGAGCGGCCGGTCGACCACTCCCCCACCCACCCCATCGAATAGTCGGGCCGCACGGACTGCCAACATCTGCCCCGCCTCTCCTCGTATCTGCGCATTCTGATCGCTGCGATCAACCCCACAGCCTCACCGTTCCACAGGACACCAAGAGCAGCTCGTGTCAGGGCCACAGACGCGCAGATGGTGGTACCTACATTGCCATCGTCAGCCTGCTGTTGTGGGTTCTGATCGTCGCGGCGATCGTTTGGCTGGTCGTGTCGCTGTTGAACGCCGCAACCTGACATCGGACGGGTCAGGCGGCGGGGGAAGCTGCTGCCTGAAGTCGGCCTCGAGCCGTCCTGATCACCCTGCCTAGAGCATCGTTCGCAGGCGGCGCCTCCGCTTTCCAATCCGCTTGCCGTCGTTGGGAGAATCTGATGGAAATTCTGCTGGACGGTGCTGATTCCAGGGATGCAAGCGGTGGTAGTAAGTACCGTTGATTCCCTTGGTCCTCGCACCGACGAACCCGGTCGACGACCATGCATCGCTCGACACCCTCGCCAGGAGCTCATGGCTGGTTCTGGTTCAGGTACCGACGGGGAGATAGAAGCATGACCTTCTCATTTCCCGTCAGCCTCAACGTCACCGGCCGTCGCTGTGTTGTGATCGGAGGAGGCCCGCTGGCCGCCGGCAGGGCGGCCGCACTGGCCGAGGCGGGTGCCGAGGTCCTCGAGGTTCCTGCAGACGCCTATCGCAGCGACCTTCTCGACGGCGCTCTCCTCGCGGTTGTGAGCGGAGAGGACGCGACCGAGCCCGCCACCGTCTTCGCCGACGGCGAGGCCCGTGGCGTCCTCGTCAACACGATGGACGACATCGCACACTGTCACTTCGCCTTCCCGGCGATCGTTCAGCGCGGTGACCTTCGCGTCGCGATCTCGACCGCCGGGAAAGCCCCGGCGCTTGCCCGCCAACTACGGATCCGACTGGAAGAGGAACTGCCACCGGCGCTCGCCATCCTCGTCGAGGTGCTCAGTGAGGCACGCGAAGCGGCTCTGCCCCGCGCCGTGTCCTTCGCCGACTGGTCGGACCGGTGGGGGAAAGCGCTCGCTGACCTCGACACCCTCCTCGCGCAGTGCGAGGACGGGCGAGCCGGGGAGGTCCGCGACCTGATCTTCCAGACCGTGACCCAGGTGGTCCCGTGAGCGGCGCTCCGCAGGAGCGACGCGAGAGGAGCCGTCTTCGGTCTCCTAAGACGGCGACGGTGGTGATCCCGTGAACTTCGGTGGTCCTCCCGCGCTGCCGGGCGCCGTTCACCTCGTCGGCGCGGGGCCGGGCGACCCGGGGCTGCTGACCTTGCGAGGAGCCCGGCTACTTCAGACCTGCACGCTCGTCGCGTCGGACCGACTCGTCGCGAGCGAGTTGCTCGACCTCGTCCCACCGGCCGCCCTGCGCTTCGAGGTCGGCAAGCGGTGCAGGAACCAGATGTGGTCGCAGGAGAGGATCAACCGGCTGCTCGTCGAGGCCGCCCGGGACGGCCACGCCGTGGTCAGGCTGAAGGGCGGAGACCCGTTCGTGCTCGGCCGCGGCGGTGAGGAAGCTGCAGCTTGCGTCGCTGCGGGCCTCCCTTTCGAGGTCGTGCCCGGGGTGACCTCCGCGGTGGCGGCGCCGGCCGCGGCCGACATCCCGGTGACCCACCGCGGCCTCGCGTCCGGCTTTGCCGTGATAACGGGTCACGAGGACCCGACGAAGCTTCATTCCCAGGTGGATTGGGGCGCAGTGGCAGTCTTTCCCGGCACGTTGGTTGTGCTGATGGGGCTGTCCAGGCTCAGCACGATCGCCGATCTGCTCATGGCCAACGGTCGGGACCCCGCCACCCCAGCCGCTGCGGTCCGCTGGGGCACGACCCCAGGGCAGCAGGTCGTGGAGGCGCCCCTGGGTGAGCTCGCCGAGGCGGTCACGAGCCACGGTCTCGAACCACCGGTAACGGTCATCATCGGCGAGGTCGTAGGCATGCGAGCGGTGCTTGCCGCTACCCCCGCGCTCGTCGGCGCTGTCTGACTCCGACTGCTCGCTCGTATCCCATCACTGCACGACGCTGAACACGCCGTGAGATTCCCCATGTCGTGGCTACGAGGACCAAGCGGCTACCGGCGCGCGAACCTCGAGCACGCAGCGGCCTCCATCACGAACCTGTTCAACTCCCTCGTGATGATCATCCTGCTGGCGATCGTCGTGGTGGGCGCGGCGGCGCCCCCGTTCACCATCGCGGGAGTGCACCCGGTGACGGTGTTGCTCGTCGCCACCTACGGTTATGGGCTGTGGCTGAACCGACGTGCGAGAGCAGCCGATGTGGCAGCCTGAGGAGACGGAGCAAACGGAACTTGACGTTCCGGAGGGACATGAGCCGGGCGAGAGCATGGCGGCGCTGTGGGGCAAGTTCCTCGGGCTCGCCGCCATCGTCACGACCACCGGTTGGGTCGTGGGCCGGGCCGGCGTGTCAGTGATCGAGGTCACGGACCTGTCGGGGACGGTGGTGGGCGCGTTCGGCACGAGCGTCCGACGTCGATTCCCGAACTGGTGACCGCGCTGGCAGCCGTGCGGGCCGGTGCACTGACGCTGGCCGTCGGGGGGATCGTCGGCGGCAACACGTTCGACATCCTGTTCATCACGGTCGCCGACGTCGTCTACAGGACGGGTCGCTCTACGAGGGGATGGCCGAGGCGGACTTCTTCGTGCTCGGCTGGACCATGCTGCTCATCGGTATCGTCAGCGCCGGACTCGTGCGCCGGCAACGGGAGGGCATCGGATTCGAGGCATCACCATCCTCGTCCTCTACCTCACTGGGCTGGTCACGGTGTCCCTCATGTGACGGCCACGATGCCTCCGAACTTCGGACTCGGCCGCCGCGACCGGTGAGCCGAAAGCCCAACGGCTCACAAAAGCGCCCTACGCCAGCAGGCGCTGAAGGCGACGGCTGGAGGCGACTCCTGACAGGCAGATGGGTGAGCGGTTTACACCGTAGATCCCTGAGTAGGGGGCGAGAAAGTACGACACCCAGGTATCAAGGAGGCTGGCAAACGGCGGTGGGCGACGCCGTCATGGAGTCCCAGCGCAGGAGAGTGACGAATGGCAGCAACAACCACAAGGACCCTTAGAGAGGAGCCGACGTGGGAGCTCGTCCTCAAGCGCAATTCGATCGAGCGGCTGAAGCAGGAGAAGTTCCCGCTTGACATCGTCGACGAGCTTCCCCAGCTCATCGCCATGGGCTACGAAGCCGTCCCAGAGGAAGACATCGTCCGACTCAACTGGTGGGGCCTGACCCACGACAAGCCCAAGCTGGGGACCTTCATGGTCCGCATCAAGGTGCCGGGCGGCCTTCTCGCACCGGCCCAGCTCCGAGGAGTAGGGCAGATCTCCCGTGAGCTCGGCAAGAACTACGGCGAGCTGACCACACGCCAGGGGCTGCAGCTTCACTGGGTCCGGCTCGACCAGCTCCCGACGCTGCTCGACGCGGTCCGGGGCACGGGGCTGACAACCGTCGGCGGTGAGGGCGACACGGTGCGCAACATCACCGGTTGCCCGGTCGCAGGGATCTCCCGTGACGAGCTGTTCGACGTCCGCCCGGTGATCGAGCAGGCCGCGGCCTTCTTCTACGGCAACCGCGACTACTCGAGCCTGCCCCGCAAGCACAAGTACACGATCAGCGCCTGCCCCGGGCAGTGCAGCGCCCCCGAGATACACGACGTCGCACTCGTCGGCGTAATCAGCCAGGGACGCGAGGGTTTCGCCGTCCGCGTGGGCGGCGGTCTGTCCAGCACGCCCCGCCTGTCACGCGACCTCGGGGTGTTCGTTCCCGTCGAAGACGCCATCGACGTGCTGCGAGCCGTCACCGACGCCTGGCAGACCAACCTGCGCTACCGGGTCAGCCGCGCCAAGGCCCGCATCAAGTTCATGATGGACGACTACGGCCCCGACGGCGTGCGCGCCATGGTCGAGGAGCGGCTCGGCCGCCGACTCGAAGACTTCCGCGCACCCGAGCCCGCCGAAGAATACGACCATCTCGGCGTGCACCCCCAGAAGCAGGAGGGCCTCCTCTACGCCGGCTTCTCCGTCCCGATGGGGTGGATGAGCGGCGACCAGATGGTCGCCATCGGCGACCTGGTGGAAGAGATAGGCGGCAGCATCCGCCTCACCCGCCAACAGGACCTCATGGTCGGCGACATCCCCACAGAACGGCTCGGGTACGTGCTCGAGGGGATGCGAAACATCGGCTTTCCGATCACGCGCAACAAGGTGTACGGCAACTCGATCGCGTGCACAAGCCACCGCTTCTGCAACTACTCGGTTGCCGAGACGAAGGGGAAGCTCGACGAGATCCTCGAGGAGCTCGAGAGCCGGTTCGGTCAGGACGTGGAGGACCTGAAGATCTTCATGGACGGCTGCCCACACGCCTGCGCCCACCACTGGGTCGGCGACATCGGCCTGCAGGGCACGACCACCAAGCTCCCGGATACGGGCCAGCGGGTGGAAGCCTACGACGTGACCCTGCGGGGCGGGCTCGGCGCCAAGGCCGCCATCGGCAAGCCGCTGCTGCGGCGCATACCCACCGACGACATCACCGACGTGCTCGTCCGACTGGTCGGAGGGTGGCTGACCGAGAAGGCGGCCCGCAACGGCGAGGGCGACGGCTACTCGTTCCGCGACTTCTGCGACGAGAGCTCCGACGATGAGCTCAAGGCCTTTGCCGTCGGGGAGCCGCAGGAGGAAGAGGCCGCTTCGCAGCATGCCATCGTGCGGGTTCCCGGCACCCTCCTCGAGTTCTCCGATGGTGTCGATGCCATCGAGATCGAGGCAGGCAGCGTCCGCGAAGCCTTCCGCGTCCTCGCCGGACTTCACCCGAAGCTCGTCGACTACCTCCTGCCGGAACCCGAACAGGTGAACCCGACGCTGAACCTCTACGTCGGCGAGGAAGACATCAGGGCCCTCGGTGGCCTGGACGCGCCGCTCAAGCCCGGGGAGGAGCTCCTGATCCTGCCGGCTCTCGCGGGCGGGTGAGCCGCCCAGGAGCGAAGCGGCAGGCCCAGTCAAGTCACCAGTAGCAAGCGGCAGTGACCCAGATTTCTGGCAGCGACCCTTTTGGGAAAGACGATGGAGAGCGCAGTGCTGCAAGAACGTATCGTGTTCGACGACCTCGAGATCGGCGAGATCGCGAACGATCTCGACGACCAGGAGCCGCAAGACGTCATCGCATGGTCGCTCGAGACGTTCGGCGACCACATCGCCATCGTCACCTCCCTACAAGCCGACAGTATGGCGGTGCTCGACATGGCCTACCGCGTCAAGCCGGACATCAAGGTCACCACGGTGGACACGTGGCGGCTGCCTCAGGCCACGCTCGAGTTCCTTGATCAGGTGCGCGAGCGCTACCCGGACGCCCGGTGGGAGGTGCTGTCTCCCGACCACCGCGAGGTCGAAGCCATGGTGCGCCGCCACGACGTCGACCTGTTCTACAAGGCCGTGCCGCTGCGCCTGCTGTGCTGCCAGATCCGCAAGGTCCGCCCCCTGCTTACTGCTCTCGAAGGGCTCGACGCCTGGTTCACCGGCCTCCGGCGCGACCAGTGGGCCTCACGAGCCGCCATCAGAAAGGTCGAGCTCGACCACGACCACGACGGCATCGTGAAAGTCAACCCCTTGGCGGACTGGACCAAGGAGGAGGTCTGGGAGTACCTCGAGGACAACGGTGTCCCGGTTCACCCGCTCTACGAGCAGGGTTACACGAGCATCGGCTGTGAACCGTGCACGCGCCCCATAGAGGCCGGAGAACAGGATCGGTCGGGGCGCTGGTGGTGGGAGACGAACGCCCCGAAGGAGTGCGGCATACATTGTCCGATCGAGACCGGCGGCTTCGAGCACGAAGTGCACGCCATCCTGGGAGAGGTGCACGACGGATCGTTCGGGCACTAGGCGGGTGACCCCGCGGCCGCCTCGTCTTGAGCGGAGAAGGCCTTGCAGCGCAAACTCGTGACGTGGGACTGCAGACATGCCGGAGACCAATGGAGGCACCATCGTCCTCGACGACGAGGAGCGTGAGCTCGTCCAACTCGAGCTTGGTGCCGTGTTGCCGGCGCTCACCGGGGAGCGACGGCAACGCTACGAGCAACTTCGGGATGCAGTCACATCGGGCAGCATCCCCCCGCAGTCGGTACAGCTGCTCGAATCGCTCCTCGAGCTGGCGCTGCAGACGGCGCGCGCACGACAGCTGTACCGGGCCGAGGGCGAACGCATCCTGACGCACCTGTTTCGTCGCACCCCACGAGGACGCGAACTCACCGAGCTGCTCGATCAGGTCAACCGGGCGCTCGTGGCGCTGGCCGGTCGCACCCTCAACCGCGCTCACGTCGGCATGCGCACCGTCGGCCACTTCACGCTGACGATCGAAACCGAGGCGGCCACCATCACCCTCGCCGTGCGGCCCGACAGCGTCAACGTCGAGAGCGTCGCCGTCGGCGGC
>JALYGD010000376.1 GCA_030777265.1 Actinomycetota bacterium
CATCTTCACCAAGATCGACGTGCACACCCGCTCGGCGGCCACCGCCTTCGCCTTCGGTCACGACCTCGTCAACGATCCGGAGGCCGACCAGTCGCGCCGGTAGGAGTGCTCAGCGAGTTTCGAGACCACCTCACCAGGTCCCCCTTGTCATCGGGGAGTAGCCGGCGACATGGGCAATACCGGCGGTACACGGGCACCGGGCGCCGACTTCGTTCAGGGCGATTCGATCGCACCGTGCAAGACCACGAAGGACATCCATAGCCGGCTCCATCGCCAAGGCGGCCGGCCTCACCCACAACCACGCACCTCGCCAGAGGACTGACGTTGATCGGATTCGTACCCGTCGGCAGTCTCCGGGTTGTGTAGAGGCACCGTCGTCAAGGACGGGACGCCGCTGGACGAACGTGGGCTCCAACGTGGCGTGTCACGGATTTGTCACTGCGACTTTCGCCGACGATTGCCGACGACTGCATGCTGGAGCGGACAACATCGGCTCAGAAGCGGCTTTGACCAGCACTCATAACCCGAAGGTCGCGGGTTCAAATCCCGCCCCCGCCACCATGTGAAGGCCCAGGTCAGCGACCTGGGCCTTCGTCGTTTCGGAGGCGCGTCACCGGCGATGTCTACCGGTGTATCTTCGGCCGTTCAGCTCGGCGGGCCGCTGACCTGCAGCTTTCCCGCTGTGATCGCCCGTCGGGCTGCCGGTAGATGTCTACCGGTTGGCCGCTGACACCAGGCAGGCGAAGCGGGTGGCAGCCTCGGCGCTCATCCCCGGGAGCAGGTGCTGATACGTGTGCATTGTGAAGGCGGGGTGGGCGTGTCCGAGGCGTTCGGTTACGACCTTGATGGGGACCCCGTTGGCAACCAGCAGCGACGCGTGCGTGTGGCGCAGGTCGTGAACCGGATGCGAGGCAGGCCCGACCGGCGCAGGATGCGACCGAAGAGCTGACTGAGCGACTCCGGGTTGAGGAAGCGGCCCTTGGTGTTGCAGAACATCCAGTCGTCGGCGCCGTCGGGTAGGCGGTCCCGGCGCAGCCGCCGCCGCCAGTGGTTGAGCACGGAGACGGTGGTCTCGTCGAGGTCTACGCAGCGGCGGCTGGTGCGGGTCTTGGCGCCGAACTCGGTCGGGGTGCCGGCAACACTTTGCACCGTCCGCGAGATCGACAGTCGCCTGGTGCCGAGGTTGAGGTCGCTCCACTTAAGTCCGGCGACCTCGCCTCGGCGCATGCCGGTGTGGGCCGCAAGGTGGAGTGCCGGGTAGAGCCGCTGATCCTTGGCGAAGTCGAGAACGCCGCCAGTTCCTGGGCGCTCCACACTCGGGCCACCGCGCTGCCGCCGCCACGCCGGCGAGGGGAGTGGATCGTGAGCGCGACGTTGCGGTCGACCAGCCGTCGCTGCACGGCGAGGTCGAGGGCGTTGCGGACGATGAGGTGCGTTTCGTGGACGGTCTTGGCGGCAAGTGGCTGACCCTTGCGGCCGCCACTGGAGAGCAGGTGATCGTAGAGGTCGTCGAGGTGGTCGCTGCGCAAGGCGCAGAGTTGCACGTCGCCGAGGCGGGGGACGAGGTAGTTGTGGATCATCCAGGCGTACCGGTACGCCGTGGTCGCACGTACGTGGACGCGCTTGCGAGGAAGCCAGGTGTCGGTCAGGAAGTCGCCGAGCTGCGCCGCGCCGCTGCGTCGGGCGTTGCCGGGCCGGTCGGTGTCGAGCCGGGTGGCTACCTGCTCGGCGTCCTCCCGAGTGCCGGCGGGGTGCCAGCGACGACGCTCGCGTCCGGTGAGCGGGTCGAGGCCGTCGTAGGCGACGACGTAGAAGCGATCTTTGCGTTGAACAATGTAAGCCAAGCATCGAGCATGAAGGCGCCAACCCGAAGATCCCGCCCGGCACACGGAGAGAGCTCGCGACGCCCGAGCCAGCGCCATCGTTGCCGCAAGAGACGAGGGCGACCACGACAGTGTGGAGCATCGGGCCCGCCACCTTCGCCTGTTCCTTCGGGACTACGTCTGACCATGTCTCGGCGCTGGTGACAAGCAGGACCTGACGCCGACAGCGCTCCAAGGGAACGGGAGGCCGGATCATGCACGGGGTGATCAGCGTCCCGCCGATGGTGCGGTGGCCCACGAGGTCGGTCTCCTGGCCGCTACCCACCCGTGTTACGCCCCGCCGTGGGTGACTCGGTGCCCTCGGGCGGGGCGAACACCACCAGGACGGTCAGATCTTCGTCGATGTCGTGAAATCGGTGAGGAAGTCCCGCGGGCACGTAGAGGAACGAGCCCGGCGTCACGTTGACGACCTCTGCACCCACGGTGGCTCGCGCCTGGCCCCGAAGGACCACGTACACCTCATCTTCGGTGTGGGGCTGCTGTAGATCTTCGGCTCCCGCGGCCAGTTCGTACACGCCCGCGCTGAGCGCCTTCACACGCAGCACCTCGGCGTAGCTGCGGGCCACGTCGGCCGGGGAGAAGGTCGTCGTACACCGCCTGGCGCACGAGCGCATGGGCGAACTCCGCCCACCCGGCTTCACCCTGGCGCAGGAGGCCGCCGTCGAACAACAGGTCGAGGCCGTCGGCGGTGGTCTCGGGGCCCAGGTCGGCCACGTGCGCTACAAGGGCGACACGGAACCGGACACCGAGGACGGCGGCCGCCTGCGCGCATCGGATGGCGGGGCGATGCGCAACATCTGCTTCTGCGCTGATCACGCCATCCGGGAGCGCTTCGAAGGGCTCTCGCCCAAAGCACTGATCAACGCCACCTCGGCGCTGAGACCCCGCAAGGCAAGCAACGACACGGTCACTTACACAACCTTGATCGTGCTGCGCGAGCTGGGCCAGCGGGCCCGGAACCTGCGGGAAGAGACCAACCGACTCAACGCGCTACTCCGCCCGCTCATCCGTGACACCACCCCCGAGCTTCTCGCCGTCTACGGCGTCGGGATCGACACCGCCGCCAAACTTCTCATCGCTGCCGGCGACAACCCCGAGCGGCTTCACTCCGAAGCCGCATGGGCCCACCTGTGCGCTGTCGCCCCGATCCCGGCGTCTTCGGGCAAAACCACTCGCCACCGGCTCAACCGCGGCGGGAACCGCCAGGCGAACTCGGCGCTCTACACCGTCATGCTGACCCGCATGCAGAAGCACCAGCCGACCAAGGACTACATCGCCCGCCGCACCACCGAGGGCAAGACCATGGGAGAGATCGCCCGCATGCTGCGCCGCTACATCGCCCGGGAGATCTACCGCACCCTCCC
>JALYGD010000377.1 GCA_030777265.1 Actinomycetota bacterium
TCGAGTTCGACCCCGACCTCGTGACCGTCGACCTCGGGCTCTCCGAATGTGACGACTTCGGCATACTCACGCAGCTTCGCAGCTGGATTCCGGACGACAGCTTCCTGCCGATCCTCGTGCTCACCAGCAACGGTGACGTTCCGGCGAAGGAGCAGGCCCTTGCTGCGGGCGCCAGCGACTTCCTGCCCAAGCCGTTCGACCACACCGAGGCCGTGGCCCGGGTGCGCAGTCTGCTCGAGACCCGCTTCATTCGCCTTGCCCTGACCGAGCAACGGCTCCAACTCGAAGAGTCAATGCGTCGTCGCACCGCCGGGCTGGAGGAGGCCCGGGTCGAGCTGCTCGAACGGCTGGCGATCGCGGCTGAATACCGCGAGGCGAACCGGACGCTCGACGATGCTCGACGCGTCGGGGTGAATGCCGGGATTCTCGCCCGCGCGCTCGAGCTACCGTCGCAGACCGCTACGCTCATCCGCCAAGCTGCCCCGCTGCACGACATCGGAAAGGTCGGCGTCCCCGACGCTGTCCTCCTGAAGTCGGGCCGACTCAGCCGGGACGAACTCGAGATCGTCCGGCAGCACACCATCATCGGTGCGCAGATCCTCGCCGGCAGCACGGTGCCCATGCTCCAGCTGGCCGAGCAGATCGCCCTCACCCACCACGAGTGGTGGGACGGCAGTGGCCATCGAGGGCTCGAAGCCGGGGCGATCCCCCTGCCCAGCCGCATCATTGCCGTCATCGACGTCTTCGACGCCCTGACGCACGAGCGGGCGTACAAGCCGGCGTGGCCGGTCGAGCAGGCGCTCGAAGAGATCGAACGGGGGATCGGACGCCAGTTCGATCCCGAAGTCGCGATGGCGTTCCTTCAACTCGCACGCGAGGGCACCATCGTGCCCTAAAGATGGGCCACCCGCCCGCGCCTCCTCAGGCAACCTCTTCCAGTCCCGGTGGCAGTTCCCCCATCGCCCGCTGCCAACCGGCAGCTGCGCCCCGCGCCGCGACGATCCGTGCCACTCCTATGGCGAGGCCGGTGACCGCGGCCCAGGTGAGGGCCTCGCCCCACCCTGTGGTCGGCGATGCGGGGTTGGCAGGGGGGTCCGAGCTGCGACGGCGCTGCCACGCGCTGATGAGCGTTTTGCGCGTGAGGACAGCTGCCGCAATGCCAGCGGACGCCCCGACCGCCTTCCACAAGAGTTCCTTCGCTTCCACGCTGCCTCCTCGGCTGTCGCCTCCGGTGTCCCAATTACACCGGAAGCAAGCTCGGAAGCCCGCCGCCAGCCATGGGCGAAGGGACGTAAGGAGGAACCAGTCACCGCCGCGATCGAGGGAAGGAACTGCTCCTAGTCTGTAGCTCCCACGGGGCGGTTCGGCGAACGGTCTCTGGTGCTTGCAGGCGTCTGCCTCACGCGCCCCGACGTCCCGGAGAAGCGAGGCGGTTCCCCATGGGTAAGGTCCGCTGGGAGGGGGCGGAGCCCGTCTACCGCGCAGTGATCAGGGCTGCCATCACCAGCTTCAAGCTCATGGGCTGGAAGGTCCGCATCTTCGGCGCCGAGAACCTCCCAGCCGAGGGACCTGCGGTCATCGCTTCCAACCACGTCGGCTACCTCGACTTCGTCTTCATCGGCTACGGAGCTCGGGCGCATGGCCGGGTCGTACGCTTCATGGCGAAGCAGGAGGTGTTCACGCACCCGCTGACGGGCCCGCTCATGCGGGCGATGCGTCACATCCCCGTCGACCGCTACGGAGCAGCCCACGCCGCACTGGCCGAGTCGAGGCGCAGGCTCGAGCGCGGGCAGGTCGTGGGCATGTTCCCCGAGGGAACCATCAGCCCTTCCTTCGTGCCTCGCCCGGGAAAGGCCGGAGCGGCACGGATCGCGATGACTGCGGGAGCGCCGCTCATCCCCGCGGCAGTCTGGGGTAGCCAGCGCATCCTGACGAAGTGGCGCCCACGCAACTTCCAGCGCGGGGTCGCAATCGATGTCCGCTTCGGGGCGCCGATCGCGTGGGAGCCCGGAGAGGACTCCGAGGTCGTCACCGAGCGGCTCATGGAGGCGATACGGAAGCTCGTCGACCGAGCCGCGGCCGCCTACCCTCAGCAGCCCGCCGGGGAACACGACCGGTGGTGGCTGCCAACCCATCTGGGCGGAACCGCCCCAACGCCCGAGGACGCGGAAGAGCGCCTCGCCCGTCAGCGCGCCGAGGAGCGCCAGGCGCTACGACAACGGGCCCGCGAGCGGCGAGCGGAGCGGGAGGGAGGTGGCAGCTGAGGGCGTCAGCGCACCGCCGTCTCGTCCACGACGGCGCGGGGCAGCGACAGCTGGGCCGCGACCGCGGTGACCACCACGATGGTGTCCATGCGTGCTTCGTCCGTCAGCCAACCGCCCGGTAGCGGGAAGCCGAGCCGTCGCAGCCCCTCCCAGAGTCGGCGGTCGGGACGCACCGCGTCGGCGCCACAGCAACGGGCCATGGTCGCGAGCGTTGTCGCGTCGACCCCCGGCACGCGTCCAACCCACGGTTCTTCCGTCGGCTGAAGCTCGAACGCGAGCGCTTCGGACGCCCAACGTCGCACCGCGGCCTCCTCGTCGAGCCCCGCTTCCTCCGCATACCGATGCAGCCGCTCTGCGACCGCTCGGACCGTCTCGAGCTTCGCCCGCTTCACTCCGTACGTCTCGGGCACGCCCCGGTCGGCGAGCACCGCGAGCGACACCGCGCTCTGGCTGGCCCCGAACGCTCCCCGCGCGGATTCCACGAAGGGGCTGGTCGTGCGCAACCCCGAGGTGACGACGACGTGGAAGACCATGGCGGGACGCCGCCCGACGAACGCGGACTCGATCCCTCGGGCAGCAGCCCGCGCCTCCTCACCGATGTTGGCGTAGCGGTCGCGGAGTGTGCCGACGGCTGCCTCCCAGTGCTCCAGCCGGCGCAGCTTCGGAAGGAGTGACTCGGGGGGGTCCGGCGGCCAGGAGTCCCGCGCTGCTGCGAGCAGCATGGGCGGGGAGGGCAACATGACTCCTTGTGCGACTGCAGAGCCTTCGTCCGAATAGGCCCGGCCAGGCCTGCGCGAACGTGAGGTCTCCTGCCCGGCTGGAACTTCCGGTCGCTCAGCGTGCCTGGACGAGAAAAGGTCCGGTCGCGTCGTCGCGGCAGCGCTCGAGCACGTCGAGGACGGTCCCCACGGCAAGACGCGTACCGCCGCGCCGCGGCGAACCGCCGATGGTCTCGCTGCCGCCCCACACGTCATCGCCCTCGCAGCCCTCGAGCCGGTTCAGCTCCGCGAAGGCCTTGGGTAGGTTGAAGGCGATATAGGGGCTGGTCTTGCCGATCGAGAACTCGACCCGGCCCTTGTGGTACCGCCTCGACACGAAGAGGTCGATGCCCACCTGCCGCAGCTGTGCTCGCGCGAGCGGACCGTGCTCCTCGATCGCGGCCACCCGCCCGCGGCGCTCGACCACCGTGTACGCGGAGGCGGTCCTGGCCGTGTGGGCCCTGCCCGCTGCGAAGCGCCCGAGGCGCCGTCCAACCACGCGGATGGTCCTCGCCATGGTCGCGGTCGTATTCGGGCGACGTTGACAGGGGGCGAAGATCCAGGCGAGCTGTCCCAGGAATTCCGGGTCCGTGACCGGCACGTAACAGCCACCGGTCGTGTCGAGGAGGCCCTCGGCGTCAACGAGGCGGCGGACACTGGGCTCGTCGACGGCGTCCTGGTGCTCGAGAAGCCAAACCGACAGGCACACGTCCTCGTCCGCATGGTTGACGTGGACATTGAGCCGACCAGGATCCTCGATCAGCTGAAGCGGTCCGAAGCGGATGGCAAGCGCCACCTGTTCGCAGGTCGCTCGCGTCGCGATGCGATCCACCCCGGTATGGTGGTCGAAAGACGCATGAGTCGGGTTCTGGCGCGGGGGTCCCTCAACGTACCCGTCGAGTGCTACCGCCGGTGCCGGCAGGCGCTTGAACTCCTCCCACGTCACCACCTCGTTCGGATGGCATTCGACCGACACCATGCGCAACCGATCCTCTCCGGCGCGCCACGCAGGCTTCCACACCTCGTCCGAGTTGAGCCCAACCGCGCCTGGTCAGTGGACCACGGTCGTCCCCATCGCCCGCTTTTGATGGACGAGTGGCCCCGACACTTCCCCCGTCCTTGCTGCGGCAGGCATGGTACGCCTGTGCCGGGCGACGTCGCTGTATCTGCCGCTACTCCACGACGCCCACGACCCGCTCAGCTGGGACCTCGAGAGTGAGCCAGATCTCTCCGGGTAGGCGATGGAACACCGCACCCTCGGCTGCCATGGCGGCCGCGTCGACGACCAGCACGACCGGCCGACCCCTGCGCGCTCCTACCACCCGGGCTGCGGCGACGTCCTCGTAGAGGTGGACGAGCTGGCGGCCCATCGGCGAGATGCCGCCTGCGCGGATGGAGGCGACGTTGCGTTGCGGGGTGCCGTGGTAGAGGACGCGCGGCGGGTCCGCCGCCGGGTAGCCGACATGGACCGCGACGCTGTGGCCGTAACGGGCCCGGATGTGCGCGCCGTCAGGGGAAAGCTCGAAGCGTTGTTTGTCTCCGCCGCGGACCACCTGCTCGAGGTCTGCTGACGAGAGCTCGACCCCGAGCCGTCGCAGTCCCGTCAGCAGCTCGTCAACCCGCGTCCAGCCTGCTGTGTCCAGCGTCACCCCGGCGAGCTCCGGCTCGTGGCGAAGGACGCGGGAGAGGAGCTTTGAGACCCGCACGCGATGAACCCGGGGCACGCTCAGCCACCGA
>JALYGD010000378.1 GCA_030777265.1 Actinomycetota bacterium
GCACACATACACGAAGGCGAGGCGGGCACCGCCGGCCCTGCAGTGATCCCCCTCGAGCCCCCCAAGGAGGGCCCGGTGGATACCTGCGCCGAGGCTGACCCGGCCGTAGTTCAGAGAGTGATCGCCAATCCGTCCGGGTTCTATGTCAACGTCCACAATCAGGAGTTCCCCGGGGGCGCCGTCCGCGGTCAGCTTCAGTCCGCGTAGACGAACCGCTGTCTCAGCCACCACCAGGTCGCGCGTTCACGCCGAGCGCTTGAACGCGCGACCGTTACTCGCAACCTCGGCGGTCAGCGGCGCAGGCTGCCGCCGATCTCCGCTACGGCTCCCGCCACCGCCTCGATGACCGCCTCGGCATCGGCATCCGTCAACTGGCGGTCGAACGCCTGCAACCGCAGATGGAAGGCCAGGCTGCGCCGCCCAACCCCGAGCTGCGGCCCGCGGAACTCATCGAACCACCACAATCCGTCGAGTAGCTCGCCCGCTCCTGCTCGCACGGCCTCCTCGACCGCCGCGTAGAGCACGTCCTCGTCTACGGCGACCGCGACGTCGACGGCAACCGCCGGATGGCGGGGCAGGAGCGGCGCCTGACGGGC
Organism: Actinomycetota bacterium; assembly: GCA_030777265.1. Lineage (GTDB taxonomy): Bacteria > Actinomycetota > Nitriliruptoria > Nitriliruptorales > JAHWKO01 > JALYGD01. Next base: position 597 of record JALYGD010000378.1, read on the forward strand.
AGGGATTGAACTGTGGGCCAGGTGCTGCCAGAGCGGCTCCAGCAGCAGCTCGGCGACGACGGTCGGAGTGGGTAGGTCGCGGGCGGCCGCTTCGCTCGAGTGGAGTTCACCGACGATCCCGACTTCGAGACCCCGCCAGTGCAGGGCCGCGGTCCTGCCAGGGTGGAGGGCGGGCCGATCGGCAGGGGCCCGCTCGAGACCCCAGCTGCGTTCGGTGGCTGCCGGGGCCAGCCGTGCGGCGACCTCGTCGAGGGCGCTGAGCAGGTCGAAGATACTCCAGGTCGCGTCGCGATCGAGCCAGTCGTGACCGTGCCTCGGCCCGTAGGCGAGCAAGCCGAGGGTGAGAGGCTGGGTCGGCAGAACCTCACCGGTCGGGCCCGTCCAGCGCCAGTTTCCCACCCGTCCGACGACGTCATCCACGGGGCCGCCCGCGACCCGGAAGATCCGGCCGAGCTCGAATGCAGCGAGCCCAGCACGCCCCTGCCCGACGTTGTGGCGAGCTACACCCAGCAGACCTTCGACCAGCCCGGGGCGCATGCTGGCCGCGTCCTTGGAGACCGGGTTCTGGAGGGTGACACGGTGCGTGTCGTGCGGCGCCAGGAGGCACAGCGCGTTCGGCGCGACGAACGGGATCGTCTGCGCCTCGTGGAACCCCGCCGCGAGGACGGCTCGGCGGATGTCGCGCTCGGCGCGCTGGCGGCGGTTGAGGCCACCGAGGAGACCGATTGACGGCAGGGAGGCGGGGATCTTTTCATAGCCGTAGAGGCGAGCTACCTCCTCGGCGAGGTCCGCGGGGCGCTCGAGGTCGCGACGCCAGGTCGGGGGGGTCGCCTCGAGCAGGCCCCCACCCGTCGGGGTGACCATCACGCCCGCGTGCCGCAGCAAGGCGGCCTGGTCCTCGGCCGTCAGCTCGGGCAGCCCGAGGAAGCGGGCGGTGCGTGCGGTATCGACTCGGATCGGCCGCTGCCGCGGCTCACCCGCCCCGTCCACGCGTGCGCCTAGGTCGCGGCCGTCGGCGAGCTCGACGAGCAGGTCGACCGCCCGCGCGGCGGCCCGCCAGGTGCCAGCAGGGTCCACACGGCGCTCGAAGCGGATGCTCGCTTCAGAGACGAGCCCCAGCCGGCGGGAGGTCCGCCGTACCGCAGCGGGGTCGAAAGCGGCGGCTTCGAGCAGTATGCGCGTCGTGGTGGCGCCGACCTCCGTATCCTCGCCGCCCATGACCCCGGCGAGGGCCACGGCGCGGTCACGGTCGGCGATCACGAGATCGCCGGGCCGGAGTTGGCGGACGCGACCGTCGAGCGTCGTGAGGCTCTCACCAGACTGGGCCCAGCGCACGCTGATCTCCGGCCCGCGCAGCGAGCCGAGGTCGAACGCATGCAACGGCTGACCGAGCTCGAGCATGACGTAGTTCGTGACGTCGACGAGGTTGGAGATCGAACGCACGCCACAGGCCTCGAGCCGGCGGCGCAGCCACCAAGGCGACGCTCTCTGTTTCAGGCCCTCGACCACCCAGCCCACATAGGTGCTGCAACCCTCCGTGGCCTCGACCCGGACCGGGACCGGCCCGTCGCTGGGCTTCTGCTCCTCGGCTCGTTGCGTGCTCGGTTCCCGCACTTCGATCCCGAGGATGGCGGCGAGGTCGCGGGCGACGCCGAACACCGAGTGGAGGTCGCCACGATCGGCCTGCACCGCCACGTCGATGACCGGCTCGCCGAGAGAAAAAATCTCGTGGATGTCGACACCGGCCTCGATGTGGCCAGACTCGAGGTGCCCGGTCTGGATGGGCTCGGGCAGGACCATGATGCCGCTGTGGTCGTCCACTACCTCAAGCTCGCGGGGCGAGCAGAGCATCCCGTCGCTCACCACTCCGCGAACGTCACGCCGTTTGATGCGGAGGCCACCGGGGAGGCTTGCGCCCGGCGAGGCGAAGGGGACGAGGTCGCCACGCGCGAAGTTCCGCACACCCGCACAGACGGTCCGCTCGTGCTCGCCATCATCGACGGTGGCGACGACGAGCTTGTCCGCGTTCGGATGTTCAGAGACGTCGAGCACGCGAGCGACCCGAACGCCGGATACCCCAGCGCCCGGAGTTTTCACGTCTTCGACCTCGAGGCCATTTCGTCCCATGACCTCGAGCAGATCGTCGAGCGGCAGGTCGACGTCGACGAACTCGCGCAGCCACGACAGGGGAATCTTCACCCACGCCGCCCTTTCTTCCGGCTGCCGGTGCCACCAGGGGTGGGACGGTCAGAGGCTTTCGAGGAAGCGGACATCGTTCTCGTAAAACTCGCGGATGTCGCGCACTCCGTGACGGAGCATCGCGACGCGTTCGATCCCCACCCCGAACGCGAAGCCCGATACCTCGTCGGGGTCGAGCCCGCAGGCGACGAGCACGTTCGGGTCCACCATGCCGGCTCCGAGGATCTCGATCCAGCCTGTCCCCGAGCAGACCCGGCAGGTCAACCCATCCCCATTCGGTTTCCCCCCCGCCCGGGCCTGCGGCCCTTCCGTGATCTGCCCACCCTCCCGGGCCTCCGGCCCTCCCCGCTGACAGAAGGGGCACGAGACATCGACCTCGGCGGAGGGTTCGGTGAACGGGAAGAAGGACGGTCGCAGCCGCACTTCCCGCTCCGGGCCGAACATGGCGTGCGCGAAGGCCTGAAGCGTGCCGCGGAGGTCAGCCATGGTCAGCCCGCAGGCGACTGCGAGGCCTTCGACCTGCTGGAACACCGGCGAATGCGTGGCGTCGGGCGCGTCGTTGCGATAGACGCGGCCGGGGACGACGACCGCGACCGGCAGCGGCTGGCTCAGCAGCACCCGCACCTGGACGGGCGAGGTGTGGGCGCGGAGAAGCACCCCTTCGTCGTCGTCGACGTAGATCGTGTCCATCTCCTGCCGCGCCGGATGCTCCGGGGGGATGTTGAGCAGATCGAAGTTGTAGACGGCCGACTCGACCTCGGGACCTTCGGCCACCCGGTAGCCGAGTCCGACGAAAGCATCAACCATCTCGTGCTCGACCTGGGTCAACAGGTGGGGGCGACCCGGGCGGAGCCGCCGGGGCGGGAGGGTGACGTCCACCCGCTCCGCTTCGAGCCGGCGGGTGAGCGCTTCTGCAGTGAGTTCGGCACGGCGGGACTCGTAGCGCGCCTCGAACGCCTGCTTCAGCGCGTTGATTCGCGCACCCACCTCGCGGCGCTCGGCCGGGTCGAGCTCCCCGAGCTGGCGCTGCAGTCCCGCCAGAGGGCTCTTGCGGCCGGCGAAGGAGATCCGGACCCGCTCGAGCTCCTCCAGGTCCGCCGCCTGCTCGACAGCCTGAAACGCTTCGGCGCTGAGCGCATCGACATCCGGCCAGCCGGGAAGGGTCGCAGGCCCGGGCGGGTGGGAAGAGTTCGGACGCCGGGCCACCTCGTGCCTCCTGGTCGGGACCCCGAGGGTACCTGCTCGTTCCCTGGGCCAATGAGCGGGCCGAACTCGACGTGCGGACCAGCCTGGCCGGGGCGGCAGGCCGAGACCC
>JALYGD010000379.1 GCA_030777265.1 Actinomycetota bacterium
GGCGGGCAACTCCCTGCGCTGCGGGTGGGCAGGAACTACCGCATCCGACAAGCGGACCTGGAGGCCTATCTCCGGGCCGGGTCGGTGCAGGCAGAGGAGAGGTAGGTGGCGAGACAAGACGCTGTCGGGCTCGATATCGGGACCCACTCGGTGAACATCGCTCAGATCTCGACCGTGGGCGGCACCGCGACGCTCACGAACTTCGGCGGTGTCACGCTGCCGCCCGGCGCGGTACGCGAGGGCGAGGTCGTCGACGTCGACGTGGTCGCAGCAGCAATAGACCAGTTGTGGTCCGACGCTGGAATCAGCGAGCGTCGCGTCCACCTCGGCGTGGCAAACCGGCGGGTGGTCGTGGGGCAGGTCGACCTGCCTGCGATGGAGGAGGCGGAGCTGCGTTCGGCGCTCCGCTCCCAGGTACAGGACTACAGCCCCACCCCTGTGGAGGAGGCCGCGCTCGACTTCCACCGTCTCGAGGAGTTCACCGGCGAAGACGGCAGCCCCATGGTGCGGCTCCTTTTCGTCGCTGCACATCGCGACATGGTGTCGAACCACATCTCGGCCGTCATGAAGGCAGGGCTCGAACCGGAAGGCGTCGATCTCAACGCCTTTGCAGTCTTGCGGGCTCTCGTTCCCGACCCCGATGCGGGGGCGGGCAGCGAGATGCTCGTAGACATCGGCGCGGGGGTGACGAACATCATCATGCACGAGCACGGCATCCCGCGTTTCGTCCGTGTCGTGCTCCTCGGCGGGGGCGACATCACGGAGACGATCGCCAGCGACCTCAGCATCCCCGAGGATCATGCCGAGGCCATGAAGATCCAGCTCGGCCTGAGAGGTGACGAAACCGACTCAGCCCGCACTATCGAGAAGCGGGCTGACCAGTTCATTGACGAGGTCCGTGGTGCACTCGACCACTACCTCGCGCAGACCGACGCGGGACCGATCAGCCGTCTCGTGCTGTCCGGGGGCGGTTCGAAACTCCTGGGCTTATGCGAACGGATGACGGACGCCCTCCTACCCCCCGTCGTGATGGGCCATCCGCTCGCGACGCTCCCCGTGCAGGGCACCGTCTACGGCCCCGATCAGCTCGCCGAGGTTGAACCTGTGCTGACCACCGCCATCGGGCTCGCCCTCGTGGCAACCGTCTGAGGCGGGAGGCGCCTGGTCGGTCCTCGCCCTGCAGCGGCCCGGAGCGCGGGCGCTAGCCCCCCGCCGCTAACCTGGCCGGCAGCGCTCGTAGGAGAGATGGCGTGCCGCGGCTGCGGTATCTGACGGCAGGCGAGTCCCATGGCCCCGCCCTCGTGACGATCTGCGAGGGTCTGCCTGCGGGGTTACCGGTCGCGCTCGAGGCGATCGCTTGGGAGCTCACTCGCCGACGGCTCGGATACGGCCGCAGCCCCCGCATGAGCTTCGAGGAGGACCGGCTCGAGATCCTCGCCGGCGTCCGGCACGGACGGACGCTCGGCTCACCGGTTGCCCTCGTCGTCCACAACACCGAGTGGCCGAAGTGGGTCGAGGCGATGTCCTCGGAGTCTCCTGAGGACCCTGAGGCGGTGGCCGCCAGCGGTCGTGGGCAGCCGCTCACCCGACCGCGGCCAGGTCACGCCGATCTTGTTGGCGCGCTGAAGTACGACTACGACGACGTCCGCGATGCTCTCGAGCGGGCCAGTGCACGCGAGACGGCCGCACGCACCGCCGTGGGAGCACTGGCGAAGGCGCTGCTGGCCGAAGTGGGGGTGAGCGTGATCAGTCACGTGGTGGACATCGGGGGCGAGGCGGTGGGCGCCGACATGCCGGCGCCCGGCCCCGGCGACCGCGAACGGGTCGACGCCAGTCCCGTGCGGACCTTCGACCCTGGAGCCGAGGCGCGGATGACCACGCGCATCGACAAGGCGGCCGAAGACAACTCGAGCGTCGGGGGGGTCATCGAGGTCATCGCTTACGGCTTGCCGCCCGGCCTCGGCAGCCACGTTCACTGGGACCGCAAGCTCGACGCCCGACTCGGCGCCGCATGCTTGTCGGTGCAGGCCATGAAGGGAGTGGAGTTCGGCCTGGGGTTCAGCTTCGCCGCGACGGCGGGCCACGAGGCCCATGACGAGATCTTCCACGACGGGTCCACCTTCTGGCGCAAGACAAACCGGGCGGGCGGGTTGGAGGCAGGGATGACGACCGGCGAGCCGCTCGTCTTGCGGATCGCGATGAAACCCCTCTCCAGCCTCACGCGTCCGCTCCAGACGGTGGACATCGCCACGAAGCAGTCCGATGTCGCCATCACCCAGCGCTCCGACGTCTGCGCCGTACCCCGCGCAGGGGTCGTACTCGAGGCGGTCGTGGCTATCGAACTGGCGGATGCACTGCTGGAGAAAACCGGCGGTGACACGATCGACGAGGTCCGCCGAAACCTCACGAGCTACCACGAGCGCCTGGCAGGGCGATCGTCCCCGCCGACCGCAGCGCAGGTGACGAGGGATACACAAGCTGACACCGGCTTGTAAGGGTGGGACGTGACGAAGAACCTCGTGCTGCTCGGCATGATGGGGGCGGGCAAGTCGACCGTAGCCGTGGTCCTCGCCGAGCGACTCGGCAGGCCTCTCGTCGACACCGACGTCGAGGTCGAGCGCATGGCGGGCCGACCCATTGCGACGATCTTCGCCGAGGAGGGTGAGCCAGCGTTCCGCCGCCTCGAGCGGCTCGCGGTGGCCAACGTGGCCCGCCACTCGCACCAGGTCGTGAGTGTCGGCGGAGGGGCTGTAATCGACGATGCCAGCGTCCTCGCGCTACGAAGCTCCGGCGTGCTCGTCGAGCTCCGCGTACCGGTCGAGACCCTCACCGCCCGCTTGGCCGCAGAATCCAGCTCGGACGACCGCCCGCTGCTGGCCGGCCCCGACCTCACCGCACGGGTCGCGGAGCTCATCGGTGTCCGAGCCCCCCGCTATGCCGCGGTCTCCGACTTCAGCGTCGACGCGACCGCCACCCCTGCTGAGATCGCCGAGGACGTGCTCGCCTGGGCGGCGAGTATCCCCGGGGTGCTCAGCCACGACGAGCTCGGTCGAGCGGCGACGCGATGACGGCTTGCAACGTCGTGCGCGTCGACCTCGACGAGCGTGCCTATGACGTCGTGATCGGCAGAGGGGTCCTCGCTGACCTCGCCCGGCACGTGCCGCTACCGGTCGGGGCGCGGCGAGTCGCGATCGTCACCCAGCCTCCAGTAGGCCGCTACGCCGCCCCGGTCCGAGCGGCTCTCGCCGCCGCCGGCCTCGAGGTGCACGAGCTCACGGTGCCTGACGGCGAGCAGGCGAAGGACGTCGCCGTGCTCGGCCGCCTCTACCGTGCGCTCGCCCGCATCCCACTCGGTCGGGGTGACCTCATCTTCGCAGTCGGGGGCGGCGTGGTCGGAGACCTCGCAGGGTTCCTCGCCGCCACCTGGCATCGCGGGGTGCCGGTGGTCCAAGTCCCGACAACCCTGCTCGGGCAGGTCGATGCCGCCATAGGGGGCAAAACCGGAGTCAACCTGCCCGAAGGCAAGAACCTTGTCGGTGCCTTCCACCAGCCCCTTGCGGTCATCGCCGACGTCGAAGCGCTCGCGACCCTGCCCCCGCGCGAGCGCATCGCCGGGCTGGCCGAGGTCGTGAAATACGGGCTGATCCGAGACCCGGTGATCCTCGAGCTCCTCGAGGCCGATCCCGCCGGGGCCGTCGGCTGGGACCCCACGTTGCTCGAGGAGCTGGTGGGGCGCTCGGCCGCGGTGAAGGCTCGGGTCGTAGCCGCCGACGAGCGTGAGTTCGGGCAGCGATCGCACCTCAACCTCGGCCACACGCACGGACATGCGATCGAAGCTGTCACCGGCTACACGCGCTACCTCCACGGGGAGGCGGTCGCCATCGGCATCTGCACCGCTCTGCGGCTGGGCGCGCGGATCGGACTCGGTCCACGCGCCCTCGTGGAGCGCACCGAGGCCCTCCTGTGCCGCCTCGGCCTGCCGGTGCGCACCCCGCCACTCGACCGTGCGGCGCTGTGGTCCGCCATGGGGCGCGACAAGAAAGCACAAGGAGGCGTTCGCTTCGTCCTGCTCGAGGAACTCGCCCGACCCACGCTCATGACCCCGCCGCCGGATGCGATTGACGCGGCCATCGCTGAGGTGGAGACGGCGTCTTTGACGGCGAGCGGTGGGGACTGATGAAGATCTTGCTCGTCCACGGACCCAACCTCGATCAACTCGCCCGCCGCGAGCCCGCGCACTACGGCACGCTCGACCTCGGGCGCCTGCTGGAGGTGGCTCAGGAGGAGGCACGAGCCTGGGGTGCCGAACTCGACCATGCCCGCCACGACTCCGAGGGCGAGCTTGTCAGGCGCCTGCATGCGGCTCACCGCGATGGCACCGACGCGATCATCGTCAACGCCGGCGCCCTCACCCACTACAGCTACGCGCTACGCGACGCGCTCGAGATCCTCACGATCCCGAAGGTCGAAGTGCATCTCTCGAACGTGCACGGACGCGAGCGGTTCCGCCACCGGTCGGTCATCGCGGCAGCCTGCGACGGATCCATCGCGGGGCTCGGAGCACTCGGCTACCGCCTGGCAGTCCGGGCGGCGGTCGCGCTCGTGGAGGCGACCGAGGACCGACGATGAACGGCGAATCGCCCTCGAGTTGGCCCGCCCTCCCGCCGCCTGCGGCGGCTCCCTCGAGTTGGCCCGCCCTCCCGCCGCCTGCGGCGGCTCCCGGCCCAACGAGCCGACCACAGGCGCCGGCGTGACCGGCTCCGTGCGCGAGCGGCGGAGCACGAGCTGGCAGCCCTCTATGTCACCAACCTGCGTAACGTCCGCTGGCTCACTGGCTTCACCGGCACGAAGGGCCAGGTGCTGGTGGCCGGCGAACCTGAGCTCGACGTTCTGCTCACCGACGCTCGCTGCGCGACACAGGCTGCGGCCAAACCCCGGATCTACATACATGATTCTGCGGAATGACGCCGCCGCTCGTGTGGTCGAACGGCTCGCCATGGCCGGCATCAAGGAGGTTGGATTCGAAGCCGACCGGCCGTCGTGCGAGGCAGGGGAGGCCTGCGCCGAAGGGCCCGTGAGGCGGGCCTCGTCGCCCGCCCGGCAGGGGGACATGTCGAAGCGCTGCGCGCGGTGAAGACGCCCATGAGGCCAGCGCCCTCCGGGTCGCCTGCGCCAACACCGTCAGGCGTTCGACCGCCTCGTCGCGACGCTGCGGGATGACATCACTGAGCGGGCGGTGGAGAGCTCATCGTCCCCGGGGGACGCGGCGAGCAGTTTCTGCATCCAACTGACCATGGCGTGGGGCTGGCCAATACACGAGTGGCCAACGCCTGCCGAGGGGGGCCGTGCTACTCTCGAGACGGGCATGACGGTCACGGTCGAGCCGGGCGTGTACCTCGCCGGGGTCGGAGGCGTCCGAATCGGGGACACCATCCTCGTGACCGCGAGCGGCCCGCCCCACATCCTCACGAGTTCTCCCTACGATCTCACGGTCCTCTGACATGACCGGACGGACCAAGGGCTACCCGCCGAGCCGGAGGTCGACCCCATGGTCT
>JALYGD010000380.1 GCA_030777265.1 Actinomycetota bacterium
TCCAGGGGCCGACACAGCCTGTCCTGCCCCTTTACTGCCTCGCGCGACCGCCTCGACGGCTCAACTCGATCGCCGGACAGCGGTCGATGACGACCTCGAGCCCCGCATCGCGGGCACGCTGCGCCGCAGCCTCGTCAACGACCCCCAACTGCATCCAGACGGCCTTCGCACCGATCACGATCGCCTCGTCGACGTGTCGACCCGCCTCCTCGGAGCACCGGAAGATGTCGACGACGTCCACCTTGAGGTCGTCGGGGATCGAGGCGAGGTCCGGGTAGCAGCGCATCCCCCGTACCACCTCCGCGTTCGGGTTGACAGGGACGACCCGGTAGCCGTGGTCAATGAGGACCCCCATGACCCCATGGCTAGCACGTCTCCGATCGGGTGACGCACCCACGACCGCGAACGTCTCGTAGCGATCGAGGATGCGATCCGCCGTCTCCGTCACGACCCTCGGGATCGACGCCTCCATGTCAGTCTCCTCTCCTTCGCCGATGGCCGTCGGACTCGTCGCAGCTGGCAATCGGCCTCATCACAGGAACCTATGCACGGCCGGGACTGCGCCGTGTGCGGTCGGACCAGTAGACAGACCAGAGCCGGGTGCCGGTTGCAGCCCAGCTGGCCGATCTTGTACGCGGTCAGCTCGGCGCGTCTTACCAGGGCTGCCTGCTGTCAGTGGATCTTTGGCTGTACCAGGAGATTCTCCACGACGTCCGCCCGGCGCTGATCGTCGAGACAGGCACGGCGTTCGGCGGCCGGGCGTTCTTTCTCGGTGACGTCTTTGAGCTGCTCGGTCGAGGGCAGGTCGTCAGCATCGACACTCTTGCCCAGCCGGAGCGGCCGGAGCACCCACGGGTCACCTACATGACCGGCTCGTCGACCGCGCCCGCCTTCGACCCGGCTTCGCCGCCTCGGCGAGTCGGGAGCACTCGAGCCCACACTGCAACTCCCCGAGTTCCAAAACGGAACACAGGCCACTCTGGTCTGAAACTGAAGCCGCCGGGGAAATGGGCGCTTGTCCCGTCGACCGCAGCCCCCGCACCTACGCGGGGGCATCATTCCCTCATGCAGCGCGTAGCCACTACCGTCCTCGCCCTCGTCGGAGCGCCCCCTGTTGAGGATTTGCGCGCTCTGGCCGCCTCGCTGGGTGACACCGCCAACATCCGCGCCGTTCTGCCCGAAGCCCACGCGACGCCCCTGGATCGAGCGGTGGCCGCGTGGGGGGAGGCCGCCCGCGCTCACATCCCCTACCTGGTCCACGACGCCGACCCGCTCGTCGAGGTCGCCTCGGCTTGGGTCGAACGATGGGAAGGCAGCGGCGATCTCGGCCGACTGGAAGTCGCGGTACAAGACGTCCTGCGGCGTTGGCGGGCACGCAGCCTCGAGCTGCCCGACTACTACCTCCTCGTGGACGCCGAGGCGCTGGCCCCTACGTTGCGACACTGGTATCTCGGCGTACTCGCGGCCGCGGCGGTCCACCGCGTCGTCGTCATCGGGCCCGACCCAATCGAGGCCCTCGGTGCCGTCCGTGAGCTCGGCGCAGGCCGCTGGTGGCCACAACTCGACGCGCTGCTCGCCGACGTCGACCGCCGCGTCCCCGATGCCCTGCACATGGTCGAGCCCGCAACTGGCCTGATGCTCTAACGATGTGTGCGAGTGTCGTACAAGGGAAGGCTGGGACGCGGCGTTCGAGATCTTTCTCGTCAAGCCGGGACATCTCACCGCAGGGGGCTCAGGTTCGGGCAACGTCCAGTTCAGGCCCACACTCGCGTCCATCTGGGCCGAACGGGGAACGTCGGACTCGAACCGTCCCGTCGTTCGCGTCCTGAGGCGTGGTGTCCCGGCCGGAGGAGGCGTAGGGTTCGGCCATGTGCCGAAGCATCCAGCAGCTACGTGGGGCGGATCCACCAGCGACTGACGCCGAGGTGCGGGATGCCGCCCTGCAGTACGTGCGGAAGATCTCCGGCTACCGGACGCCATCGGCGGCGAACCGGCCCTCTTTCGAGGCGGCGGTCGCCAGCGTCGCTGCGGTGACTCGCCAGCTGCTCGATGAGCTGGTCGTCCTGACGGGACCGAAACCGGCCAGCCCCGTCCAGCGGCGCCTGAAAGGCTGAGCCCCCGTCGCCATGCGAAACTCGCGGGCGAATCAGCCCGCTGTCGCTGCGCTGGCACTACCGGAGGCTCGACGCCTGTCGCGGTTCAGTCTTCGCGAGCCGGCAGCGACAGTTGGCGAATCAGGTCACGAACTTCCGCCGCCACCGACGAGCACCCAGATCAGCACGATGATGAGGATCAGGCCAAGTACCCCGCCAGGGA
>JALYGD010000381.1 GCA_030777265.1 Actinomycetota bacterium
GACGCGGCGGGGCGGGAATCCTCGTCGCCCCCTATCCCGGCGACTTCACGAGCGGCAAACCGGTGGCGCTGCGGGCCTGGGCTACCGCCATTGATTGCGAGCGCTTCAACCGTATGGTGGCCGACTCGTTTCTCATCGAGCGCTTCGCCACCCACGGCAACGCCCCCGAGAAGGGTATCGGGGGCTCGGCCTACCCGGAGGGCGTCGTTCATTACGTTGGCGAAGCACCCGCGGCTGAGCCGACCGGTTCACCCCCGTCGCCGTCTTAGGCGACCTAAGACGGCTCCTCTCGCGGCGCTCCTGCGGAGCGCCGCTCCATGCCGCCCCGGCAGGCTGAGGGTCAGCACGTGGGTCATCCGCCTGGGCCTCGAGCCCTATCGCCCCCCGAGCCCGCAGATGGTAGAGGGGGCCGCGACCGGCAAGGTGAGGACGATGTCGCGCTCGTGGAGGTTGAGGTTGAGGTAGGTGGGGGAGTGCCAGATCTGGAGCGCGAGGCCGATTGGAGAGGTGGTGCCGTCGACGTCGCGTAGGAAGACATCGATGCTGTCTGCAGCTGTGTAAACCGGGAGCGCCACCGGTACCGGGACGTGGATCAGTATGTCGGAGGGAACTGCCTTCGCTTCGAAATGCAAGCAGCTCGGGTCTGCCGCGGTCGGCCCCGGTCCGTCCGGGGCCTGAGGCTGCTGGGCAGGACCCGTCGTCACCGCGGTGGGACCTCCCCCCTGCGGGCCCACCGGCAGCTGCGGCGTGGGGCTGACACCGATGTGCAGGACGGCCAGGGCGGCGAGTTCATCCTCCCGGCTGACGTCCTCGTCCGAGGGCAGCTGGCCCTGCTGGCGCATCTGTCGCAGCTCGGCGTAGGTGAGCATGTGGGCCAGCCCCACCGGCTCGGGCAGGACCAACTCCGAGGGCGTCAGATCCAGGCGGGCCGCCGCGAGTAGGACAAGCCGCTGCTGCTGTTCGATGGCCCGCTCCGCAGCGGCGCGCGAGAAGAGCAGACGGGTTCCGTTGGCCGCCAGCAGAGCGACCAGAACGACCGCGCCGACCCGGGCGAAACGCCGGTGCTCGGTAAGGTCGGACAGGGCCGCACCCACCGCCGGTATGAGCAGCGCTGCTCCCACATAGAGGTAGCGGGACAACTCCACCTGGCCGATGCTCCTACCGATCCCGATGACGGCGAAGAAGAGCACCGCCCCCACCGCGCAGGCCGCGGTCGCTGCTAGCCGGCCTCGCAACTCGTCGCGGTGACGCAGCAACCACAAGGCCAGCCCAGCCAGGGCGACCGCTCCGAGACCGGCGGCACTGGCGGCGACGTCAATGGTCGCGTTCAGGCCGTACCACGCGAACGCGATGATGCGCCCCGGCTCCCACCGCACTGCACCCATGGCGACCCGGCCGATCAACAGTACCCAGACCACGAACACCGCGGCCGGTGGGCCCACGGTGACCAGCCCTGCACGCCAACCTCGGCGCAAGCAGGCGGTCAGCCCCGCCACCGCCACCATGGTGACCGCCACTCCCGAGGACAGCAGCCCGCCCAAGGCCAGCACCAACCCCCAGACGTCGCGGCGGTCGAACCGCCCCTCGTGGTTGACGAGGAGGACCTGTCCGAGCCCCAACAGCACCGAAGCGTCGAAGGTGATGGCAAAGGCGCTGAGCATGTTCTCAGCTCCGGCTCCGAACACCACGAACAGTCCGCTGGTCGCGATCGCGACCCCCGGCGCCACGCCGGCACGGCGCTGCAACCGCCACAGCAGGTGTGCAACGCCGAGGTGGACCGCCAGGGCGGCGAGCAGGTACGGCCAGTACGTGCGCAGCCCCACCGCCGCGAACAGGCCCCGCCACAGCACGATCGGCAACGTCGACCAGTGCTCGTTGTGCGGCAGGAACAGGCCCCGTACGTCGCCGAGCCGCCGGTCGGTGAGAAAGACCCACTCGTCGATCACGAACCATTGGCCCCTGCCTGCCACGACGAGGACAGCAAGGCCCACGATGAGGGTTAGCGCGTGGACACCGACGGCCCAACCCCGCCCCAGGCCGCGGCGACGCCGCTCGTCGGCGGCGACCGCATCCGGGCTACGGCCCGACTCGCTCACGACCTCGGCCAACTCGCACAACCCATGGGACAGGAAGTCGCGGCAGTCTCCCACGAACAAGGGATCACGGGTTGGTAGGACAAAAACGGGAGACGCGACAGTTGGCCGCCTCGCCCGGTTCCTACCGGGACGAAGTCGCAGTCGGCACGGTGAGCTGGTTCCACAAGTCTTCGAGCGCCACGCCGGCGAGGATGTTGCCCTCTTCCCAAAGCAGCGCGACCAGCTCGCCGTAGATGCATACGTCTCGGCCAACCGCTGCCGCTCTCTCGGTCAGTCCGTCCACGAGCGTCCGGAAGTGCAGGGTCGGGTCCCCTCGACCATGAATGTGGCCAACGTCTCTGCCGCATCGCCACCCCTCCGTATGCCTGTGAACCCGGCTGTTGCCGTGCGGAACGTCCGCCGCTCAGCAGAGGCCGCCCCTGCCGACCGTTTCCGGGCGCTGTGGGTGGCGATACCTGCACGAGTCGCCCCGGGCGGCGATACCTGCACGGGTCGCCCCCGTTCGGCACCTTTCGCTGCGGCGGACAGACCGACTTTCGGTCGGTGCTCGATCTCAAGACGCATATGGTGGTAACCGGGGAGCGGGCAGGAGAGGGGCAGGAGAGGGGCATGACAACAGCAGGATCGTTCCAGGGCGACAAGGGGTTGGAGCTCACCTCAGTCGACTGGCTGGTGGATCATCACCGCACAAAAGAGCTGGAACGGCGGCAGATGGTCGAGGACCTCGAGCTCGAGCCGGGCGGTGTGGTCTTGGACCTGGGCTGCGGACCGGGACTGTGGACGCAGTTGCTGGCAGAGCAGGTGGGCCCGAGCGGCAAGGTGATCGGCGCCGATTTGTCATCCGGGCTGATCCGTTACGCGGTTGAGAACGCGTGCGTCGGGGTCCAGGACGTCACCGAGTTCGTCATCGCGGACTTCTACCGCATCCCGTTCGCCGACGACACCTTCGACGCGGTTTTCTTTGGCAACTGCCTCGCCTACGTCCCCGACGCCGTCACCCTCCTCAAGGAGCACAAGCGTGTCACTCGACCCCGAGGGCGGGTCATCGCCAAAGACTTCGACGGTGCGGTCATCGTCTTCCATCCCCTGGATGTCCAGCTGTCGCTGACGGTGCTGCGAGCGGCAGCGCGAGCGCTCGCCGAGAACCCCCGCAATCCCCCGTTCGACAACTTCGTAGGCCGCAAGCTGCACGGGTTCTTCCTCGAAGCAGGGTTCCAAGACGTGTCCACCCGCACGTACGCCATCCAAAGGGTGGCACCACTCCGGCCCGAAGCCAAACGGTACATCGCGGGTAACGCAGGATGGTACGGGCGGACTGCAACGCCATACCTGTCGAGCGATGAACTGGATCAGTGGCGAGCGGCGTTCGACCCGGAGGCCGACGAGTACATCCTGGATCGCGACGACTTCTACTTCTGCATGCTGGAGATGGTGACGGTCGCGCGCATCCCCTAGTAGGAGGCGCCCGCCGCATCTCCCACTCGGATTCCCGGCGTTTCTCGGCCTCACGACCAGGGCTGGAGAGCGGCATGCCAACGGGGGATGATTCACTGGGACGTGGAGCAACGGGAGACGATGCGTAACGTTGTTGCGACGGCGGCGGCTGCCGTTGACGAACCGGAAGAGGCAGCCGAGGTCGCTGGCCTGCGCTATGTGAGCGACGACGACCCTGGCATCAGGCGGCGGCGCTGCGGCAAGGGGTTCGCCTACTACGACCTCGATGACAACCTCATCCGCGACGGCTCACAGAGGGACCGGATCAAGTCACTGGCGGTACCGCCAGCCTGGACTGACGTTTGGATCTGTCCTGATCCCACCGGCCACCTTCAGGCGACCGGCCGTGACGACCGTGGTCGCAAGCAGTACCGCTACCACGACCGGTGGCGTGAGGTTCGCGATGCCACGAAGTTCCACCGCCTGCGGGCATTCGGCCACGCCCTCACCCGGGTGCGGGCAGCCGTGCACCGAGACCTCAGACTGCGCTCGATGTCGCGACAGAAAGTCCTAGCCATCGCGGTCGCGCTGCTCGACGAGAGCTTGATTCGGGTCGGCAACGACGAGTACACGCGCACTAACGGCTCATATGGTCTGACAACCTTACGTTCCGAGCATCTGGACTTGTCGTCGACTCAGGTGCGTCTCCATTTCGTGGGCAAGGGGGGGAAGAAGCGCGAGGTGACCGTGCGAGATCGGCGCCTCGCGCGCATGCTCAAACGATGCGAGGAGATTCCTGGCCAATGCCTGTTCACCTACGAGTCCGATTACAGCTGGAGCCGCGTCGAGTCGGGGGACATAAATGACTGGCTTCGTGCTACGACCGGGGAGGACTTCACATCCAAGGATTTCCGAACTTGGGGCGGCACGGTGGTTGCAGCTGCGAGGCTGCACGAGCTGAGGCCGGCCGCGTCCGATCAGGAGGCGGAGCGGAAGCTCCTTGCAGCTATCGATGCCGCGGCGGAGCGACTGGGCAATACCCGGGCGGTGGCCCGCAGCGGCTACGTGCATCCGGCCGTCCCCCTCGCATTCTCTGAAGGCACTCTGTCACAGTCTTTCGACGCAGCCGAGGAGTCCGAGTGGCTGGGCCGCGACGACGTGGCGGTGCTGAAGATCCTTGATTGGGCCGCCGGTTAGACCGGTACCAGCGCTTCGGGCACGAGTAACGCTACTGCGGCTTCCGGTCGAAGTGCTCGAGCGGGCGGTATCGATTGGCGCCTCGTCCAGAGCGAACGCGGCTTGCCCGATGGACGTCGAGCACGGCTGTAGAAGGCCGAAGTCAGATCGCCAGCAGCGTCTGAGTCGCGGCCACACGAAGCCAAGACCCGTTCCGGTGCGAACATGCACCCGGCTGCCAACCCAGGCCGATCCGAAGCGCCTAGCTGTAGCGCCCCCTCGGGCGGACCGAGTCCCCGACCGAAACTCGACGCTCTCTGGTCCTTGCGACTCCGGCCTCGCGAGCGATCTGGTGCACGCGCTCTCTCGTGATGCCCAAACGTCGGGCAGCGGCGGTCGCTCCCAGTTCGAAGTAAAGGGCCGCGACAGCCTGACGCCAGGCAGCGGCGGCCTCGCGTCGCTCGGCTTCCGCACGGTCGATTCTGGTGCGCGCGTTCAATGCCTGGGCGGCGAGTTCCTCGACGTCCATGGCATAACTTTCCTACGGCGCCCCGCAGCGTGAACGCTCCCTACACTCTATCGAGTGAGGAATGACGTGTCCCTCTCCGCCTGGACGGCTGGTTCCGTCCAGGTGGCGCCGCCCGGCGCCTTTGACCGCCAGTCAGGTCTTGGCGCGAAGAGCTCTCGCTGAGGCCACTCACGACGTCTCCAGCTGATCTGTCCAAAATGGGCGATTGGCCGTGATCGTTTGCCCTAGTCATCTGCTTACCCGACGTGTAGTCCTGGGAGGCTGGCACGCGAATGGGGGCAGATGATGGCCGAACGCCAGGAAACCCGAGTAGAGCCCGGCGAGGCGTGGACACAGACGATGCAGGGCTTCACGAACGCTGCCGTGGAGCTTGTCGGTCAGACCATGCATTGGCAGCAGGATCTTGTGCGCTTGTGGGTGGACACCCAACAGCAGCTGGCCGGCTTCTGGATGCAGTCTCAGGAGGAGACGGCGAGAACTGGCAGGCGCACCGATCAGACCACCGAACCGGGATCAGGTCGTCGGGAACGGCAATAGCGGCAAGGTCAGAC
>JALYGD010000382.1 GCA_030777265.1 Actinomycetota bacterium
ACAGACAGCTCGCGCCGGTGTGATGCCGACGCGAAAGGACTGAGTGTGGCCAAGGTTGTTCCCTCCCGAGCCGCCGGCGACGCACCGAAGACCATCCACGTCGAGAGCGCCTTCAGCGACGGCGGACCCATACCGGCCCGCTACACCTGCGACGGTGAGGACACGAGCCCCCCCATCGCCTGGCGGGGCATTCCGGGGGATACGGTCGAGATCGCGCTGGCGTGCGAGGACCCGGACGCACCCGACGAGACGTTCCTGCACTGGATGGAGGCCGGGATCGACTCGGCCAGTCTCGGGCTCGAGGCAGGGGTCTACCCGGAGGGCGTCGCGGCCGGCGTCAACGACTTCGGTCATCTCGGCTATAGCGGGCCCTGCCCGCCGCACGACCACGAAGCGCACCGCTACGTCTTCACCGTGTTCGCCTGCTCAGCAGGGCTCGGGTTGAGTGGCGGCTTCACTTCGCGGCAGCTCCACGACGCACTCCAAGGCCAGGTGATCGCCGTCGGTCAGATCACGGGCCTCTATGCCCGAACGGGATGAGGCCGCAACGTCGATCGTTCTCAGCCGCTGACGTCCCACACCGTCCCACTCTCGAGAAGGGCCTGCAGGTCACCGTCACCCTGCTGCCGGCGCGCCTCCTCGAGTTGGGCGTCGAGGCGCTCCTCGTAGAGGGAGCGCTCGACCTGCCGGAAGATCCCCAGCGGGGCCGGACCTCCCGTGCCATCACTCAATCGCGACAGCGCGAAGGCCCGGGTGGGGTCTGAAGCGTGGGCATCGTGGACAACAATCCGGTCGCCGGCTTCCGCAGCGGGGACGATCTCGACCCCTCCACCCGGCTTGGTCACGACCGCCTTGCGGTCGTCATCGCGGCCGAACAGGATCGGCTCCCCGTGGACGAGCTCGATGCGGTTGTGGTGCCCGGTCGCGCGGTCAGTGACGAAGCTGAACGCGTCGTCGTTGAACACGACACAGTTCTGGTAGATCTCGACGAACGCGCTGCCCCGATGCTCATGGGCCGCTCGCAGCACACCCTGCAGGTGGGCGCGGTCGGAGTCGAGGGTACGAGCCACGAAGGTGGCTTCGGCGCCGAGCGCGAGACTGACCGGGTTGAAGGGCTGATCGATCGCGCCCATAGGTGACGACTTCGTCACTTGGCCGAGCCGTGAGGTCGGTGAGAACTGCCCTTTCGTGAGCCCGTAGATTTCGTTGTTGAACAGCAGGATCTTGAGATTGACGTTGCGCCGCAGGGCGTGGATGAGGTGGTTGCCGCCGATCGAGAGCGCGTCACCGTCTCCGGTCACGACGAAGACGTCGAGATCCGGCCGGGTTGCCGCCAGCCCCGTGGCGATAGCCGGTGCCCTCCCGTGGATCCCGTGCATGCCATAGGTCGCGAGGTAGTACGGGAAGCGGGCAGCGCAGCCGATACCCGAGATGAAGACGGTCCGCTCTGGGACGCATCCGAGTTCGGGCAGCAGGCTCTGGACGGCCGCCAGGATGGCGTAGTCGCCACAACCCGGGCACCACCGCACCTCTTGATCGGAGGTGAAGTCCTTGCGCGTCAACTTCTGCGCTTCGGTCATCGCCGCGCCTCCTTGACCGCTCGTAGACGTCGTCGGCCATTGGCGCTCACCTGCACAGCTTCCGTTCGGAGCTGCTCGAGTATGGCCGTCTCGAGCTCGGAAGTGCGGAACGGCTGGCCTAGCATGCGGTTGTAGCCGACCGCGTCGACCAGGTAGCGGGCCCGCAGCAGCAGCCGCAACTGCCCCATGTTGACCTCGGGCACGAGCACTCGCTCGTAACTGCCGAGGATCTCACCGAGGTTCGAGGGGAAGGGGTTGAGGTGCCGTAGGTGTGTGTGGGCGACCCTCTCGCCGCGCGCTCGCACAGCTTGGATCGCCGCCTTGACCGGCCCGTACGTCGACCCCCAGCTGACGACGAGCAGTCGAGAGCCGTCGTCACTGTCGAGCTCCGCCTGAGGGATGTCCACGGCGATGCGGTCGACCTTCGCCTGCCGCAGCTCCGTCATGCGATGGTGGTTGTCTGGCTCGTAGGAGATGTTGCCCGTGACGTCTGCCTTCTCGAGACCTCCTATCCGGTGCTCGAGACCTGGTGTGCCCGGTACGGCCCACGGCCGGGCGAGCGTCTCGGGGTCGCGGAGGAACGGTAGGAACTGCCCCTCGGGTCCGTTGGGCTCGGTCGCGAACGCGGCATCCAGAGGAGGAACGTCGTCGAGGTTCGGCAGCCGCCAGGGTTCGGCTCCGTTTGCGAGATAGCCATCGCTGAGCAGCATGACCGGAGTGCGGTGCTTCAGCGCTATGCGCACGGCTTCGAGCGCAGCATAGAAGCAGTCGCCTGGCGATTGAGCGGCTACGACGGGGATGGGTGACTCGCCGTTCCGGCCGAACATGACCTGTAGCAGGTCCGCCTGCTCGGTCTTCGTCGGCAATCCCGTGGACGGGCCGCCCCGCTGCACGTCGATGATGACGAGCGGGAGCTCGACCGCGACCGCGAGCCCGATCGTCTCGGCCTTCAGCGCGATCCCCGGACCGGAGGAGGCGGTTACTCCGAGGGCGCCACCGAACGACGCGCCGAGGGCAGCCCCGACAGCGGCGATCTCGTCTTCGGCCTGGAAGGTCCTCACGCCGAAGCGGCGGTGGCGGGCCAGCTCGTGGAGGATGTCGGAGGCCGGGGTGATGGGGTAGGAGCCGTAGAAGAGCGGCAGACCCGATCTCACGCTCGCGGCTATGAGACCATAGGAGAGCGCTGCGTTGCCGCTGATGTTGCGGTAGCGGCCCGGCGGGAGCTTCGCCGGCTTGACCTCGTAAGCGTGTCCGAACATCTCGGTCGTCTCACCGAAGTGGTGACCGGCTTTCAGTGCCCGGACGTTCGCCTCTGCGATGACCTGGTCGCGAGCGAACTTCCTGTCGATCCAGGCCAAGGTCGAGTCGATGGGACGCGAGAACATCCATGAGATCAGACCGAGAGCGAACATGTTCTTCGCTCGAGCGGCATCCTTGTTCGAGATCTCCTTGGATTCGACGAGATCCTCGACCGCCCGGGTCGTCAACTCGGTCAACGGCAGACGATACACCTGGAAATGGCCGAGTGAGTCGTCGTCGAGCGGGTTGGACGCGTACCCGGCCTTCTTCAGGTTCGGGGCGGTGAACCCGTCTTCGTTGACGATGAGCGTGCCGCCGACCTTCACGTCGCCGACGTTCTTCTTCAAGGCTGCCGCGTTCATCGCTACGAGCACATCAGGAGCATCACCGGGTGTGAGGACGTCCTCGTCGCTGAAGTGGAGCTGAAAGGACGATACGCCCGGAATGGTTCCGGCAGGCGCTCGGATCTCCGCCGGGTAATCGGGAAGGGTGGCGAGGTCGTTGCCAACCTCGGCCGTCTCTGCGGTGAACCGCTCCCCGGTCAGCTGCATGCCGTCCCCGGAGTCTCCCGCAAACCGAACGACGACACGATGGAGGCGTTCGTGGCTCTTTGTCTGCGTGGTCATGACATCTCTTCCCGCCGCGCTGCAAAGCGGCGTCGGCGCTCGTTGCTTGCCCCCAGCCTACCGGAGTAGTAGCTGTTGACCGCGCGTGGCGGCACCTCGCTGTGGAGGGACGAGGTCGCGCAGAGTGAGATCGAACGCGCTCAGCAGATCGAGCGCAGGAACGGATAGGGATTGACGGGCCCCCCGCCGCCTGGGTGGCGTTCGAAGTGCAGGTGCGGAGTCCCCCGTGCGTTTCCCGTGTCGCCGTTGGTTGCGATGCGAGTGCCGGCGGGAACCCGGGCGCCGTCCGACGCCACGAAGCTCTGCAGGTGCAGGTACCAGTACTGGCTGCCGTCCGCGCCCTTGAAGATGAGCCAGTTGCCGGCTGACGAGCCGTAGCCGCGGATGTCGACCACGCCGTCGGTGACGGCGTAGATAGCCGTGCCGTAGGGTGCCATGATGTCGGTGCCCTTGTGGCGTCGCCCACCCGACCGGGGCGCGCCCCAGGTGTCGCTGAACGACCTCGGCTGGCCGACCGGGCAGGCGTAGCGGCCACCCCTCAGCGGCGGGGCGGCGGCTGGCAGCGAACGACTCGCGGCCGCCCCCGTCTTCGCGGGCTGGCCCCGGGCGGCTTGCGAAGCAGCACGGCGTCGCGCCTCCTCCTCTGCCCGTCGCCGAGCCTCCTGTGCCAGCCGCTGGGCGTCCGCCTCCAGCCGTTGCTCGAGTCGCAGGGCTTCTTCGAAGTCGCGTTGCAAGGCTTGGGAGGCGGCACGCTGCTCCTCGAGCGCGCCGTCGAGTTCCGCTTGGCGCTGGTCGAGGCGGCCTGCGAGGGCTTCCGCAAGGTCGCGTTTCGCGCCTGCGACCTGCGTCTCAGCGCGATCGTCCCGAACCAGTGAGACCACGATCGCAGCGCGGTCGAGGGCGTCCTGCGGCTCTGGCGTGGTGATGAGGGTGACGACGGGGTCCATCCCTCCACGCTTGTAGAGGACACGTGCTCGTTCGCTGATGCGATTCTCCGCAAGGTCGATCTCCCCGGCGAGTCGGGAGAGCTCGACGGTGATCACGTCCCTTTCGGACTGGATCTCCGCGGTCTTCGCCTCCAGCTGCGCGTATCGGGCCGTCGCCGCGTCGAGCCGATGCTGCAGCTCGGCTCGGCGCACGCGTACTGCGTCGAGTTCTTGGGCGCTGCCCGGCACGGGCAGGATGGTTGCGGCGAGCAGGAGGACGACAGTCAACAGTCGTCGTTTCGTCACACGGCTGCCCCAGGTCGGTGACGCGAGACGCAGCGAGGCTAGCGGACTCGTCGCCCCTGACAAATCATGGCGGCCGGCGCTGTGGATGAGCGGACGCGGTGCCGTGGGCCTGTGGACCCGGGCTCTCCGCAGGTAGAGAGGAGAGTGCCTGTCGGACCGGAAGCCCCGAGCAACGAGGTCAGCGGCGGGGGCTGCGCGCGCGGCGCGCTCGGCGTCGGCGCGAGCCTGGCACGGGGACCGCGGGCAGAAAGGGGGGCAGCCCTAGCTGTGTCGAGTCAGGTCGATCCTCATCAGGTCTCGCTGGGCCGGACCCTGTATGACCTCGCCGCTGTGGCTGTAACGTGACCCGTGGCAGGGACAGTCCCACGTCTTGGCCGCGTCGTTCCAGCCGATCGTGCAGCCAAGGTGAGTGCATCTGGGCGAAAAGGCGTGAAGCTTGCCATTCGGTTCCCGGTACGCGGCGACCTTGTGGCCTCCGGCCGTGACGATGCCTCCCTGCCCGGCCGCCAGCTCGGCGATCGACCGCCCCACGGTCCGCACGATCAGGACATCGGAGTGAGCCGTATGGGCCACCTTCGTGGGGACCGGCGTCAGGAGGCGCCGTGGCCCCGCCATCCCCTTGTTTCCGACCACAATGAGGTCGAAGGATTCGCTGCGGGCCAGTTCGCAGAGCTTGTCCGCCGGGTCACCCTTCAGAAGGGTCGTGCGCACGTCAGAAGAGACCGGGCGCGCTTTCAGCGTCTCCTCCAAGGCTATGCGGCCGTCGAGGTTGTCTCCCACGAACGCGAGCCCGACACCTGCGCCGACGGCCTCCGCCAGTTCAAACCCTTTGCGGACTGCCTCCGAGGCGGTTGGGGACCCGTCGGTTCCGATGAGAATGCTCCGGTAGTCGCCGCCAGCGCTGCCCTGCCCGACCGTTCTGACGATGAGCAGATCGCACGGGGCATCGTGGGCTACCTGCTCGGCCACTGCGCCGAGACGAAACCGCCTGGCTTTGCCCATGCCTTTGCTGCCGACCACGATCAGGTCTGCATCGTCTTGTTCGGCGGCGGCGACGATCGCGGCGGCCGGTTGTCCTCGCATGAGCTGGCTTCGGGCCGCAATCCCGTCCTTGCCTGCGATGGCGACCGCTCGACTCAACGTCTCAGCCGCCGCCGCTTCCCGGAGATGCGAGGGGTCGTGCGCCAGCACGACGAGAACCTCCCCTCCCGTCCGGCGCGCCAGTCTTGCGGCAGCCAGGAGCGCCCGGGTGGCGGTCTCCGATCCGTCGGTGCCCACGACGATCTTTCCGTAAGCCATGATTCGCCTCCCTCGCCGCGGTCGATGCCGAAATCGCCTGAAAAGGCCGTTTGATCATGCGAAAGTCCGGGCGTAATGGAGAGATCGTCGCCGTTTTCGGCCCCTCCATGAATCACCTCATACCCTCGGCAAAGCTCAGAAAGGCTTCAGTACCATCAGCCACAGGATGATCAGCAAGCCCCCAAAGCCCAGGCCGGCAATGACCAGCGGTCGGTGAGAGGTCAGGAGCTCGGTTATCTCCGCTTCGCTCACCACCGCGGAACCGGCGCTCCACGCCCGCACCGCTCGCTCGAGTTGCCGGTAATAGGGTCTCGCGAGCGCGAGCATCGCGCCAGAAACCGCGAGCAACAGCGCCAGGGCGGCCCAGATCCAACCCTGACCCCACCAGGTGCCTGCACTCCCCGGAATGAATCCGAGGATGACGCCTGCCACGATCAGCACCGCAAGGCCTGCATAGAACACCGTGAGGGAGCTGCGCGAAAGCTGGAGCAGGGCTGCGATGCGAGCCGAGTCGCGTTCCTTCCGGAGCTGGAAGGTCACGGTCACGGAGGCGCCGTGAGCCAGCAAGAACGCGAAGATGCCCACGAAATGCAGAAACAGCCACCACCGATACATCACCAGTTATGCCTCATCACCGTGATGACTCATGCGAGTGATGCCTTGCTCCGCACCATTATGGCCGCTGCTGCAATCTTCACAGGCCGATCGGCGTGCTCGAGGCAGGGTCGAGCGGCGCCCGGACCAGAATAAGGGCTACTCTGATGGCCCACGCCAGTATCCGCTCCCTCTTCCTGTAGGCGCCATCGTGGGTGAAGCTCCCTCCGCGACCGGTCCCGCCGTCGCGATGCCACCGCTTTCTCCCCTCACCTTGCAGATGCGTCGTGTCACCGGATCCGTTGTGGGGCGCTTTGTCGAGCTTGCCGCGATCCGCCAGGAGCTTGCGACCGCAAAGAGGGGCCAGCTGGCGGCCGTGACGCTCGAGGGGGAGCCCGGCATCGGCAAGTCCCGCCTTCTCGTCACCGTCTACGAGCTCGCGACGGCCGAAGGCTTCCTCCCCGTCGCTGTCACGGCCGACGAGGAGCTGCGCGGTCCCTTCCTCCTCGCACGCGCCATCCTGGCCTGCGCCGCGGCGAGCGAGGTCCCCGGCTCCGTGCAGGCACAGCTCCGGCGAGCCTCGGACGCCATCTTCGGCCGGGACGAGCCGGGGCTCGAGGCCCTTTCTCCGGACCACAAGCTGCTGCGCGCCTACGACCTCGCCGCCATGGCCCTGCGGGAGCTCGCGGGCCACAAACCCGTGGCACTGCTCATCGACGACCTGCAGTGGGTTGATGAGGACAGCGTGCGCATGCTGCGTTACATCGTGCGCGCGGATGCCGACCTTCCCATCTTCCTTGTCCTCGCGCTGCGTCCCGACGAACTCGCCCTCGTCACCGAGGCCTCGAACCTCATCGCCGACATGGAGCGCATGGGCATGATCCGCCGCCTCAAGCTCGGGCGGTTCACCCAGATGGAGACGGCGGAGTTCCTCAAGCAGGTGCTCGGCGGAGAGATCGATGCCTCGGGCGCTGCCACCATGCACGCCCAGGCCGAGGGCGTGCCCTTCATCGTCGAGGAACTGACGCGCACCTACCGCGACGCCGGCCTGATCCAGCAGATCGACGGGGTCTGGATGCTCGCCCGCAACGCGGAACGGCTCGTCCCGTCAGCGGTCCGCACCCTCATCCAGCGCCGCGCCGCGCACCTACCCGAGCAGGCGAGGCGTGTCCTGGCCGAGGCGGCGATCCTCGGGCGGAACTTCAGCCTGAAGGACCTGAGAGCGATCAGCCTGCTGCTGGGAGGCGACGAGGCGGAGAGCGAGCCCACCGCACTGGCTGAAGCTCTCGCTCCCGCGGTCGAGGCGGGTCTCCTGGTCGAGTTGCCGGAGGGCTCTGTCGCCGACTACAGCTTCACCCACGAGCAGGTGAAGGAGTTCGCCTCCAACATCCTCACCACCGCACGGCGACGGGCCATCCATGCCGCCGTCGTCGACATGCTCACCGCCGACGGCGAGCCCCCCGAGGCCAGCCTGCCGCTCGTAGCCCACCATGCCGTGGCGGCCAGGGATGGGGAGAGAGCGGCCCGTTTCTCCATCGAGGCCGCCAGGGCGGCGCTCGCGGCCCGGGCGCCCGACGAGGTGCTGCGGCTCGTCGACCTTGCTCTGCCCAGTGCGTCCGCCGCCCGCGACCGCGTGGCCCTGCTCGCCGCCCGCGACGAGGCCCTCGGCATGCTCCGGGAGTCCGCAGGGCGGTTGGAGGGACTCGCCGAGCTGGCGGCCCTGGCCGAGGCCCTCGGTGATTCTCACCTCGAACTCGAGATCATGTTGCGTCGGGCCGCCGCCTTCCGCCTCTCCGGCGAGGACCAGCAGGCGGTCGAACTCGCCCGGGAGGTGGGGCGGCTGGCGCAAGAGCGCGGGGATCGCCGGGGTGAGCTCGCCGCCAGACTCGAGCTCGGCCAGGCCACCCTGCGCAGCCCGCTGGGGGAATCGTTCAGCGCGACCGCCAGCGAGGTCGACCTGGAGGGCTCGGAAGAGGCCTACCGGCGCGCCTGCGAGCTGGCCGAAGATCTGGGCGACCTGTCCGCCTTGGCCGCCGCCACGCGGGAGCTCGGCGTGATCGAGGTGGCCAGGGCGCGGGCCGGGCTCGTGGCGCTCGCCCAGCGAGGGGAGCACGTCCCGATCCTGCGGCGCATCGCCGCTGGTGAGGCGCCGGGCGACGTGCTGTCGGAATACCCCGCGGGCCCGTTCGTACGGCGGTCCATGGGCCACTACGAGCGGGCCCTCGAGCTGTTCGAACGGTTGGGCGACCGACGCGGGGTCATGTCAACGATCATCGCACTCGCCTACATCCACTTCGGCGTCGGCATCCGTCTCCAGGGCTCGGCGAGGCGGATCGAGGATCTGCGACGACTCGCGAGCCGGATGAACTCACTCACCCGGGAGAGCGAGCGGGCCAGGGCCGAGGGGCAGATGCTCTACGGGGCCCACGTCTTCGCCAGGGCGAAGGTGGTTCCGGACCTGGCCCTGTCCGACGGTGAGCGGGCCTACGAGACCGCCCGTGGTCTGGGTGACCCCCTGCTGGAGTTCGCCTCGGCGGGAGGTGTCGGCCTGGCGTACCTCGAGCTGGGCGAGGTCGGGCAGGCGGAGCGTTGGCTGGACCGGGCGGCCGCTGCGGCTGCGGCGGCTCCCACCCCTCTGCGAGCCCGACAACTCGAGCTGTGGCGCGGAACCGTCTGCGCGGCTGCCGGCGACGCCGCGGGGCTGCGGCAGCACCTGGAGCGTGCCGTGCGCCTGGCGACCGATCAGGGGAGGCCCGCCGCCCGCTGTGAGGCTCTGGCACGCCTGGCCCTGGAGGCCTGCAGGCTGGGAGCCGAGCGGGGGGACGAGGAGCTGCTGTCGCTGGCCGAGCGCTCGGC
>JALYGD010000383.1 GCA_030777265.1 Actinomycetota bacterium
CGCAAGGGCGCCAAGCGTTCCGGGTGGCGGCAGGACGACGGTGCAGCCGCTGGGTCCCTGAGAGGACGTCCAGCAGCCGATCCGAAGTCCGTCGATCCCCAGCGCCAACGTGATCCTCCTCTCACCCGGTCGCCGTCGTTTCGCTGCTCGAGCCGGGTCTGTTGCGCTGCCAGCCGCAGCTGGGTCCCGAGGTCGTCAGGCAAGCATCCCGCCGGCCTTGTCAGGGGCGGGCTGGCGTAGTGCTTCCGCCATTTGAGTGACGAGCGTGTTCACGACCTCGTGGGCCTCGAGAGGGGTCATGTGGCCGATGCCGGGAAGCTCGACGAGTTCGACGTCGGGGTTCACCCGCGTCATTCGCCTCGCATGGTCGATCGGCGTGATCGCATCTTCTGTTCCCCCGACGATGGTGGTCGGGACCTCTACGGTTGCGAGCGTGCCGTCCTCGTCCACCGCCAGAAGCACCGCCAGCAATCGCGACACCGTTTCGAGGTCGGCATTCAGGAGCAGCTGCTCGGTGAACTGGATGTAGCGCGGATCCGCGTCGCGCACGAGCACGATCCTGCCGATCAGCGCATCAGTGAGGTCACTCGAGGCGCGGTACACCTGCGCGAAGAATCGGGCTCGGCCGCTCAGCAGCGCGGCGACGATCTTCACCCCCCGTTCACATCGCGCGAGCAGGTGGATGCCCGCCCCGACCGCAATGTCCTCCGCACCCGCCTTCGCTGTCGTCGACAACAGGAGGAGCGCGCCGACCCGGCGTTCAAAGAGCTGCGGGTGCCGGCGCGCACAGGCGAGCGCCGTCATACCTCCCATGGAGTGGCCGACGACCACGATCTTGCCGCTAGCCGCGTCTGTGGCCTGCTCGATGACAGCGGCCAAGGCGTCGGCCAACAGTTCCAGCGAGTATTTCCCGGACAAGGGGCGCGACGAGCGCCCGTGTCCCGGATGGTCGTAGGTCACGAGCCGGAGACGATCGCGGAGGGCCACTACCTGTTCGTGCCAGCACCGCCCCATGAGCGAAAACCCGTGCACGAGGACAGCTTCTCCAGAGGCCGAGTCGGCGGGGCCGTAGGTCTCGACGCACAGTCGCGCCCCGTCCGGTCCTGGCAAGAAGTGCTGTTCGCCTTCGATCTGTCCAAGTGGGCTCGCCGCTCGCAGCACCGCGTCGCGGTCGCGGAGCAGCAGCCGTTCGGCCAGATAACCGCTGACGACGCCCGCCAGGACCGAACCGACGGTGACTGCGAGGCGGGGCCAGTCTGTCAAGCCACTACTTTTCGTGTTCGAGGCTGCGGCTACGGTAGACGCGGGGCACACGTGGACCGAGACCGGTCACGATCTCGTACGTGATTGTCCGGGCCCAATTCGCCCAGTCCTGTACCGAGATCTCCTCGAGCCCCTGACGACCGATCAGCACGACCTCGTCGCCGAGGACAACCTCCTGCTCACCACACCAGACCAGGATCTGGTCCATGCAGACCGTGCCGACCAACGGGCGTCGCTCCCCACCCACGAGGACCTCAGCGCGGTTAGACAGCAGACGTGGCAGGCCATCGGCGTAGCCGATCGGCAGCGTCGCAAGCCACCCTTCGTGGGGGGCGCGCCAGGTGTGGCCGTACGAGACCGGCGTCCCCGCCTCGATGTGCTTGGCGAAGGCGACCTCGGTGACGAGCCGTAGAGCGGGTCGGAGGTCGCCGACTCCGGCCAAGTCCGCCGAGGGCGGGCAGCCGTACATGGCGATGCCGAGCCGGACGGCGTCACGGTGCGAGCGTTCGAGCGTGAGTGCCGCCGCCGAGTTGGCAGCGTGGACGAGGGACGGCTGAAAGCCTTGTTTCCGAGCAATCTGGATGAACTCGTCGAAGCGGTCGAGTTGCGTGACGACGGCGGGGTCGCCGGGTATGTCGGCGCAAGCCAGATGCGTCCACAGAGCCTCGACCTCGAGCTCCGGCCATGCCCGCAGGACGTGCAGGAAGCTCTCCCACTCGGATCGAGGTACCCCGACCCGCCCCATGCCCGTGTCGGCTTTGACATGGACCCGAATCGGCTGACCCTGCTGGCTCGCCTCCTTCCTCAGCGCCTCGCTGAAGTCGACGCTGTAGATGGTCGGGACCACCCCCGCGGTCACGGCCCGACCCGCCGCCTCGGGGCTCGGCTCGCTGAGGAGCAGGATCGGCGCGGTCACCCCCGCTTCGCGCAGCTCTTCGGCCTCCTCGACGAGGGCGACGGCGAGCCCTGTCGCACCGGCCCGGACGGCAGCGCGGGCGACCGGGGCCGCACCGTGCCCGTAGCCGTCGGCCTTCACCACCGCGACGACCTCGGCGGGCGCTACCAGGTCCCGGACCTCTCGCACGTTGTGGGCGATGGCATCCAGGTCGATCTCGGCTCGGGTGGGGCGCAGCGGCCGTGCACCGGGCTGGACCGGCGACGTCACGAGATGCTCAGTGCCTCCCGCCTCGGTCACACACTGTCCTTCCCGCCCCGTGGCTTGGAACCAGTCAGGGCCGCGCCTCTGGGGGCGGGCGGTCCACCGACCAGCCTGGCGGGTCGAACGGCCAATCCGGCCGGCGTTGAGCGAGGTCTGCGGCCAGGGCCAGCGCGGACGGCAGGACATCTGCGAGGTCAGCGCTCGTCGAGCGGTCCGCCGTGGAAAGTCCGACGAGGTCGCCTGCCAATCCGTGGCACCAACACGCCTTCGCGACGGCGAGCGGCACGTCATCTGCGTTCGCAACCGCGGCCGCAACCGCCCCTGCGAGCACGTCACCGCTCCCGCCAGCGCCCAGTGCTGGCCCGCCGGTCGGGGTCACCCACACGCGACCATCCGGCGCCGCGACGAGGGTACCGGGACCCTTGGCGACGACCGTGGTGCGGTAGCGCGTGGCGAGCTCGGGAGCAAGCTCGACCCGACGCTCCCACGCGTCCTCCTCGTCGAAGTCCTGGGAGATTCTGGCCAGCTCACGTGACTGAGGCGTGAGGACAAGCTCGCCGGTGTGGTCGGCCAGCGCCTCTCCCTCCCCCCGGTACACGTTCAACCCGTCGGCATCGAGCACGAGTCGCGGCGCTCGCCCGAGCAGCGCGTCGACGACCTGTCGCGGGCCGGAGCTGTGGCGCATGCCCGGTCCGGCCACCACCACGTCGCTACGCTCAGCCTGGTCAGCGATGACCTCTGACGAGGACGATGAGAATGCTCCGTC
>JALYGD010000384.1 GCA_030777265.1 Actinomycetota bacterium
CTGCTCCACCTCGACTCGTTCTGCGACGCGGTCCAGTTCGCGATCAGCCTCGGCGGTGACACCGACACCATTGGGGCGATGGCGGGGGCGCTCGCCGGTGCTCATCATGGCGAGTCTGGCGTTCCCATCGCCTGGCGCGAACGCGTCGAGGGCGTCGCTCGACTGCGTGGGCTGGCTGACGGGCTGCTCGAACTCGCCCGCTGAGAATGACGGGCCCATACGCTCGAGGGAGACGGGCGGTCATCGTCGACCTTGATGGGACACTCGCCTCCGTCCAGTGGCGAGTCCACCACGTCGCGCGGGCGCCCCGTGACTGGAAGGCGTTCTTCGCCGAGATGGACGCAGACACGCCGGTGCCGTGGGTCGGCGACCTGCTACGAGCCGACCACGGCGACACCGTGAAGCTCATCCTGAGTGGGCGCCCAGAGGAATACCGTGACGTCTGTCAGCGCTGGCTCGACCGCCACGACCTTCCCTGTGACGAACTCATCCTGCGATCGACGGGCGACTTCCGCGCCGACCATGTCATCAAGGCCGAGATCTACGAGCGCTCCATCGCCCCCCGCTATTCCGTCGCGCTCGTCGTGGACGACCGGCCTTCGGTGGTCGCGATGTGGCGCGCACGAGGGCTCTACGTGATCCAGCCCGCAGACCCCGATCTCAGCCCCTCGGCCATACCAGCCCCTTCCAGACAAGGATGCTAGGGCTATCCGCGCTGGCAGAAGCCGCTGCAGCGGCCCATACGGCGAGGAAGTCCCCGATGGCGCGTGCCAACTCGTCAACGATCGCGTCCGGCGTGTCTTCAATCCACGACATCCGTCCCTCACCCGCCTCCTGGGGAAGTGGTCTAGGAGGCGCTGCACGACTCCCACTCCCGCGGACTAGCGACAGGGCGGTCAGTGGGGGGCCTCAGGATCGGCCAATTCAGGCTAAAAGGCATAGAAGGGGCATATGCCACAGAAATCAACCCCCAATTCTTCGCGTGAGATGAGGCTTCGGCACGGCATCGGGGCCGAACCCAAGCTGGCGGCTCGCCTCGTGTTTCTCGGCACCACCCTGCTCCAGGAGCGCTGTCCCCGACGGCATCGACACCGCGCTGGTCGAGCTTCGTCGCTGGCGCGTGGGCAGCATCCTGCTCACGCAGATCGGTCGCACCGCGCCCCTGTTGAGGAGCTCGAACGGCAGGCCGCACGGCTGTGCCACCTTGCCCGACCCGGCTACGACGGCTTGGAGATCGAGCTGTCGCTGATCTGGCCTCCGATTGCTGCTTGAGCACATGGGACCTGGGGCGCTACCGCCCCGCTGTTGAACGACGTACGTTGAGATCAGGTCACCGCGGGCGTGGCTTGCATGTCTGTCGGGAGGCGGGACGCGGGGTTCGCATGGCGCTGACGCTGGCGTTGGCGGGAGACACGATGCTCGGCCGCAAAGTGGCACAGCGACTGCGCGGCCTCGGACCCGGCGAAGACCCTGCGAGCACCCTGTTCTCGCCGGAGCTCATGGAGTTGACCCGAGCCGCCGACCTCTTCCTCCTCAACCTCGAGTGCTGCATCTCCGAGCGTGGCGAGCGCTGGCCCGACCCGCAGAAGCCGTTCTTCTTTCGTGCGCCGCCACTCGCGGTCGAGGCGCTGGTGGGCATCGGCGTGGACGCCGTGACGCTCGCGAACAATCATGCCCTCGACTACCAGGTGGAGGCGCTGCTGGACACGTGCGAGCACCTCGAGGAGGCTGGGATCGCGCACGTAGGAGCCGGCGCGGACCTTGCTGCGGCGCGGGCCCCGGCCGTGCTGACAGCCCAGGATTTTCGAGTGGGCGTCGCAGGCTTCACCGACCACCCCGCTGATTATGCCGCCAGCCCAAGCCGCCCCGGCGTCGCGCATGTTGCGCTCGATGGCGATCTGCCTGCCTGGCTCCCGACCACTATCGCCGGGCTCGAGGTCGACCTCGTGGTCGTCAGCCCACATTGGGGGCCGAACATGACGACAGAACCACTACCGCGCGTTCGCCGGGCGGCCGAGGCCCTCGCGACGGCTGGCGCCGGCCTCATCGCGGGCCATTCTGCGCACTCCTTCCACGGGGTGGTCGTGCACCCGTCAGCACCCATCCTGTTCGATCTCGGCGACTTCGTCGACGATTACGCCGTCGACCCCGTGGCCCGGAATGATCTCGGACTGCTGTGGCTGGTCACGATCAGCGACGACGGACCGGAGCGACTGGAAGCGGTCCCCCTCGCGCTCGACTACTGCCATACTCGTCTGGCCACCGGTGCGGAGGCGAGCACGATCGGCGAGCTCTTCGAGCTTCGCTGTCGCGTGCTCGGCACCGAAGTCGCATCCGACGGAGACCGGCTGGTCATCTCCCTGCGGTGACGAAGGCTGCAGCGGATCTCGGCCGCTGACGATGGCGGGTCACGACGAAGACCCGGAACCTTCACCAGCGATGGAGCGTACGAACGCATGTTCGCATTTGATGACGTCTGCGGCTACTGTCGTCGTGAGCTGGCAGGAGGAATCAAACGCATGTCTGAGGTGCTCGAACGTGGCGATGTGTACTTTCTCTACCGACCGGCAACCGATATCGCCAGTCCGGACGGCCTCTACGACGTGGCGGACCTTCACCTCGTCTTCAAGCCCCATGACCGTCGTCTCTACCGGCTGCTTACCGTAGGCAAAAAGCGGTTGCCCGACTGGCAAGCCGAAGGGGAGCGCTTCTGGGGATACGTGGCGTTCGTCACCGACGACGCAGAGGCTCTCGCCGAGCGTCTCGGCCCTCGCAGTTACACGACCGAGACGCTCGGTGAGCGGACCCGTCACGCGGTGCGCCCGGCTGGAGCGGGCGCCTACGCGCTGTTGCGCCGGAGCCGTCACACCGAGCTCGCCTACGTCCTCGAGCTTCCCGAGGAGTCAGGCGAGGTACAAGAAGCCTTGAACATCAGGCCTGAGGGCAGCGTCGTGCTGGCGGTGAAGAACCCGCGGGCCGCCTCGCCGCCGGACGTCGGCCTGCCGGAGCACAGCGTGGCCGAGTTCCCAGCAGAACTGCAGGAGCGTTTCGAGGGCCGCCGCTGGCTGGCGGTCGACCCGCCGAGCTTCCTCGACCACCGCGGAGCCGAGCTGCTGCTCGTCGGCGAGACGGCTGATCTCGACGACCGCGAGGTGGAGCTGGAACTGCAGGGCGCCCTGGACGACCCCGAAGAGGTCTTCAAGCAGCTGCGTCTTGACCGTCATACCCACCCGACGGCGCCGCTGCTCGAGGGGCAGTGGGCTTAGGTCTCGTCGCTTTCGCTCGCTGAGGGCGGGCCTCTCAGCCCGTCACTCACGCGCAGTTGTTGGCCACGTACTCCTCGATCTGACTTCGCGCGTCGTGGTCCTCTCGCTGCTTGTGGACCCCGATCGCGTACCTTCCCACCGTCTCGTTGAGGTCCTGTGGTGCAGTGGACAGGATGGGCCGGAGCTCGTGTGCAAGGGGAGGAGCGGGCTGGCCGTGGGGTGCTTCACCTGGAGGGGGGGCGGGTGGTGGTGGAGCACCCGGGGCGGGTGGAGGCTCTGGCGGGGGCGGCTGATCCGGTGCAGGTGGAGGCGGGGGCGGCTGATCCGGTGGAGGTGGGGGCGGAGCCGAGTGCGCCGCTAGCGCAGCGGTGTGGGCATGCCAGGCTTCGCAGAACGCCTCCGCGGATGCTGTCGAACCAGCAGCCGTGCAGGCGTTGAGCGCGGTGGCCGCGAGGGCAACGATCGTGCAGCCCAGTCCTCGTCTCACAGCACGGTCTCCTCTTGCCCCAGTTATCTTGTCCGGCTTCTGAGCGCGACCCATGCGAGGAGGTTGCCGGCCTAGACTCCGCCTGTGGGGCCCGCGCCACGAACGTACCAGCCCGGCGAAGTGCTCGTCGTCGCCCACCGGGGCGCCTCCGAAGACGCGCCGGAGCACACGACGCACGCCTACGACGCCGCCCTTGCTCAGGGCGCCGACTCCATCGAGGTGGACCTCCGACTGACCCGGGATGGGGTGTTGGTCTGCTGGCACGACGAAACACTCGAGCGCATCGCGGGCATGAGCGCCGCGGTAGGCGACCTCACGCTCGACGAGCTCCGCGGACTCGACGTGGGCTCGTGGTTCAATCGGGCGCACCCTGAGCGTGCCCGGCCTCAGTTCGTCGGAGCTCAGGTCGTGACGTTCGCGCAGCAGCTCGAGCGCCAAC
>JALYGD010000385.1 GCA_030777265.1 Actinomycetota bacterium
GCAGGAGCCTCGAGGCGAAGAGGACGGGGCGCCGAAGATCCTCTCGTGGTACATCGTGGAGCCGGAACATCTCTTCCCGACGAACTCCAACGAGTCCGAGGGCAACAAGGTCCTCGACGCGCTCTTCACCGGCCTCATCCGCTACGACGTGAGAACGTCCGAGCCGTTCAACGCGCTGGCCGAGTCCATCGAGAGCGACGACTTCGTCCACTGGCGCGTCAAGCTCAAGCCCGGGTGGACCTTCCACAATGACGAGCCCGTGACGGCAGGTTCGTTCGTCGATGCCTGGAACTACGCCGCCTACGGGCCGAACGCCCAGCAGAACTCGAACTTCTTCAGCGACATCGCGGGCTTCAACCAGGTCAACCCGCCGGATCCCGACGATGACGGCCCGGCGCAGGCGCCGCCGCCGTCCGCGACGACGCTCTCGGGCCTGAAGATCATCGACGACCTGACCTTCGAGGTCATCCTGAGTGAGCCCTTCTCGCAGTGGCCTTTGAAGCTGGGGTACATACCGTTCTCGCCGCTGCCGAAGGTTGCCTTCGAGGACCCCCAGGGCTTCGAGCAGGCCCCGATCGGCAACGGTCCCTTCATGATGGACGGGGTCTGGGAGCACAACGTCGCCGTCCCAACCAAGACCTATCCCAACTACCAGGGGCCGGACAAACCGAAGATCGACGGCATCGAGTTCCGCATCTACGCGGACCTGAACACGGGCTACAACGACGTGGTCGCAGGAAACCTCGACATCGTCGAGCCGGTTCCACCAGAAAGGCTGACCGAGGCGCGGCAGACGTTGGACGAGCGGTACGGCGAGTCGCCGACATCGGCGTACAACTACATTGGCTTTCCCCTCTACCTGCCGACGTTCCAGAAGAGGGAGCTCCGCCAGGCGCTCTCCATGGCGATCGACCGCGAGGCGATCGTGAACACGATCTTCAACGGCACGCGACTGGCGGCGCACTCGTTCATCGCCCCGACGATCCCCGGCTACCGCGCGGACGCCTGCGCGGAGACCACGAAGTTCGACCCGCAGCGGGCACGGCAGCTGCTCCAGCAGGCCGGCGGCTGGCAGGGGCCGATGACGATCTGGTTCAACACGGGCGGCGGGCACGACCTCTGGGTCGAGGCGGTCGCGAACATGTGGCGCGAGCACCTCGGCATCAGCGACATCAGATTCGAGCAGCTCCAGTTCGCCCAGTACCTTCCCAAGGCCGACGAGAAGGGCATGACGGGACCGTTCCGGCTCGGCTGGAGCATGGACTACCCGTCGCCTCAGAACTTCCTCGAGCCGCTCTACTCCACGAAGGGCCTTCCGCCCGGAGGGTCGAACGCGACCTTCTACTCGAACCCTCAGTTCGATCGGCTCATCGAGGAGGGCAATCGTCAGAGGACCCTGCAGGAGTCGATCCCCTTCTACCAGCGGGCGGAGGACGTCCTCTGTCAGGACCTGCCGTCCGCGCCGATGTTCTACCGCAAGAACCAGTGGGCCCACACCGAGCGCGTCGAGAATCTCTTCTTCGATGCCTTCGGTCACATCAATTATCACGAGGTGGAACTGAAGTAGCCGGGGTTGCGGCCGAGAGCGAGTCTGACCGTTAGAGTCGGGCCACTGGAGTCGGGGTGACGCGAGTTACCCGGACTCTGGCCCGGCTGCTTTGAGGTCGAGCGTGGAGGGCAGGATCGCGTGGGCCGCTACCTCGTCCGGCGGGTCCTCCAGTTCGTGCCGGTGTTCTTCGGCGCCACCTTCCTCATCTTCCTGCTCGTGTTCGCCATACCCGGCGATCCCATTCGGGCCCTCGCCGGAGACCGACCGATCTCACCGAGCACGGTGCAGGCGCTGCGCGAGGAATACCACCTGAACGACCCGTTCCTCGTGCGCTACGGGAAGTACCTCGGCGACCTCGCCCGCGGCGACTTCGGCACGGACTTCCGCGGCCGTCCGGTGAGCGCCTACTTCGCCGAGCGGCTCCCTGTGACCGTCAAGCTCGCCCTCGGCGCGTTCGTGTTCGAGGCGGTGCTCGGGCTCCTGGCCGGAGTGCTCGCTGGCCTCCGGAAGAGCGGGTACGTCGACAACCTCGTCCTCGTCGCGACGACCGCCGTGATCTCCATCCCTATCTTCGTGCTCGGCTTCGTCGCCCAACTCCTGCTCGGGGTCAAGTTGGGGGTCTTCCCGGTCGCCGGCATACGGCAAGGCTGGTTCAGCTACGTCCTGCCGTCGATGGTGCTCGGCTCGGGCTCGCTCGCCTTCGTGGCACGCCTCACCCGCACGAGCCTCGTCGAGAACCTCCGCTCCGGCTACGTGCGCACCGCCGCCGCGAAGGGTCTGACCCGCCAGCGCGTCGTCGGCGTCCATGCCCTACGGAACTCCCTCATCCCCGTCGTCACATTCCTCGGCGTCGACCTCGGCAGCCTCATGGGCGGGGCGATCATCACCGAGACGATCTTCAACCTCCCGGGCATCGGGCGTGCTGTGTTCGAGGCGGTGCTCCGCCAGGAGGGCCCGGTCGTGGTCGGGATCGTCACCTTCCTCGTGCTCGTGTACATGGCCGCGAACCTCGTCGTCGACGTCCTCTACGCGGTCCTCGACCCCCGTATCCGCTATGGGTGAGCACGAGCGCGGCGGGGAGCGGTCCCGCCTGAAGGAGCCCGTGAGCGGCGCTCCGCAGGAGCGACGCGAGAGGAGCCGTCTTGGGTCTCCTAAGACGGTGACGGGTGAGCCCGTGAGCGGCGCTCCGCAGGAGCGACGCGAGAGGGGCCGTCTTGGGTCTCCTAAGACGGTGACGGGGGAGCCCGTGAGCGGCGAGACCGAGGGGGGACGCCGGCCGATCGAGCGCCCGCCCGGGACGGGCGGGAGGCCCGGGCGGGCGGGCCAGATGCAGACGGGCGGGAGGCCCGGGCGGGCGGGCCAGGTGGCGGAAGCTGCACCGAGGACGACGGCAGCGTTCGAAGCGGTCGGAGATGAGCACGCCGCGGCCCTCGAGGCCGGGGCCCCACTCAGCGGGCGGCAGGCGAGCCTGTGGTGGGACGCTTGGCGCGACCTGCGCCGCAACCCCCTGTTCGTGATGTCCGCCCTCGTCATCCTCGTGCTGACGGTCATGGCGGTGCGCCCGTCGCTCTTCACCGGCGTCGACCCCCAGTCGTGCCACCTGTCCAACTCGCTGAAGCGACCGAGCGCTGATCACTGGTTCGGTTTCGACCTGCAAGGCTGCGATTACTACGCCCGCACCATTTACGGGGCGCGAGTGTCGATGACGATCGGGGTGAGCGTCACCGCATTCGCTGCCCTCATTGCGATCCTCTTCGGCGCACTCGCCGGCTACTACGGGAACACCATCGACACCGTCGTGGCTCGCGTGTCCGACATCTGGTTCGCGATCCCCACCATCCTCGGCGGCATCGTGGCGATCAGCGTCTTGCGCAATGCCAGCGGGGGAGGAGCGCTCGGGGCGATGTCGGACCTCTTTCGGGGCATCGACGGCATGTTGAACGTCAACGGGCTCGCGGTCGTCACCTTCGTCCTCGTCGCCCTCGGCTGGCCGACCATGCTGCGGCTCGTGCGCTCCTCCGTGCTGTCCACCAGGGAGATGGACTACGTCACGGCGGCACGGGCGCTGGGGGGGAGCGACCCGCGCATCATCCTCAAGCACATCCTCCCCAACGCCATCGCGCCGGTCGTCGTCTATGCCACGATCTACGTCGGCATCATCATCGCCGCCGAGGCCTCGCTGTCGTTCCTCGGGGTCGGTCTGCAACTGCCGGCCATCTCCTGGGGCCTGATGATCAGCGTCGCCCAGACGCGCATCCTGGACTCCCCGCACCTGCTGCTCTTCCCAGGTGGTCTCCTCAGCATCACCGTGTTCAGCTTCATCCTCATGGGCGACGCCCTGCGCGACGCCCTCGACCCGCGGTTACGGTGACCATGGCCAGGAAGAGCGACCAGCTGCCTCTCGAGCAGCGCCTCGACGGCTCGGCCCACCTCCTCGAGGTCTCGAACCTCCACGTCGAGTTCCGTACCCCCGACGGGATCCTCAACGCCGTGAACGGCTTGAGCTACACGCTTCACGAGGGCGAGACGCTCGCGATCCTCGGTGAGTCCGGGTCGGGCAAGAGCGTCTCCGCCCAGGCCATCATGGGCATCATCGACAGCCCACCAGGGTTCGTCACCGGCGGCCAGGCGCGGTATCGGGGTGTCGACCTCCTTGGGCTGCCCGAACGAGAGCTGCGACAGCTTCGCGGACGACACATCGCGATGATCTTCCAGGACGCGCTGACCGCCCTGAACCCCGTCTTCACGGTCGGCTTTCAGATCGCCGAGATGTTCCGCATCCATCGGGGGCTCTCCAAAGCCGAGGCCCGCAGGAATGCGCTCGAGCTCATGGACCGGGTGCGCATCCCCTCGGCGAAGGACCGCCTCGACGACTACCCCCACCAGTTCTCGGGCGGGATGCGCCAGCGGGTCATGATCGCCATGGCGCTGGCCCTCGACCCCGACGTCGTGATAGCCGACGAGCCGACGACCGCCCTCGACGTCACCGTACAGGCCCAGATCATGCAACTGCTCGCTGACCTGCAGGCCGAGAGCGGTATGGGCCTGCTTCTCATCACCCACGACCTCGGGGTCGTGGCGGAGGTCGCCGACAGGGTGTGCGTCATGTACGCCGGTCGGATCATGGAGCGCGCTCCCATCCGCGCGCTCTACGGCAACCCCGCCCACCCCTACACACTCGGACTCATGCGCTCGATCCCCCGTGCGGACCAGAAAGGCAGGCGCCTCGATCCCATCACCGGCG
>JALYGD010000386.1 GCA_030777265.1 Actinomycetota bacterium
AGGATGCTGGCGCAATCCTCGACGTAGTCGCTGCTGATGTCCAGGTCGAGGAAGGAGCCCAACCGGGTCAGCTCGGCCGCAGGGTGCGAGACGACGTCCTCGTGGCGGACATCGATCACCTCGGAAACCTCGAGACGCTGCTTCAGCTCACTCACCGTCCGGCACAACGAGAAGTAGTAATCGACACGACGATCGAGAGGAGCGTTGCGTCGTTGGTACATGGTGGCGATGTTGTCGTAGGGGTTTCGGACGACGTGGATGATTCGCAGGCTCGTCCCCAGGATCCGCCTCACTCGGTCGAGCAGGTCCGGGTCGCTTCCCAGACGACGAGTCGAGCGGCCCCCCTTCTTGTCTCCGATCACGCGCAACTGTCGGTAGCGACCCTGCCATTGGCCTGGGACGGCGTAGTCGTACCGGCCGGCCTTCTCACGTTCCCCGAGCGCGTACTGGCGCTCCCTTTCGAGTATGAGCGAATACACCTGGCTCTTTCGGAACCCGAGATGGAAGAGCCGTAGGGCGTCGAGCTCATGAGCGATGACGGCATCGGGATGCGCGTCGACGAGCGAGCCCAAGAGGCTGTGGCCCGAACGCGAATAGCCGATGAACATGCAGTAGGCCTCGACGTCGTCGAACCGTTGACGAGAGCGTGCGCTGTCGGCCAAGGAGCTCACGAAGGCCCGAGGAAGGTCGAGCGTCTCGCCGAGCCGGCGGCTGAGCGCAGCGACGTTCGTCCGCATCAAGCTCGACAAGCTAGCCGCAAGTTCTCCCGAGGGACTCCGCCGCCGGTGGCGCTTCGGTCGCCACGGAGATCCTGTTCCTCGGGGGCGGTCGGCGCCTCCTCATGGGCGGTGCAGATCGTCGTGGGCGTGGACCCTGGAGCGTCGGTGCAGCCACCGGCTCTCGGATCTCCCCGCGTCGAGGGCCCTCTGGTAGAAGCGGGCCATCTCGGTCGTCACCCGGTCGATCGTGAACCGCTCGAGGAACCGTCGCCGGGCCTGCGACGCGCGCTTCCTGGCCTCGTCCGGGTTGCCGAGGGCAGCGAGGATCGCCTCGGCAAGGTGGCCCGGGCGATCCGGTGGGACGAGCCAGGCGTGGCGGTCATCGGGCACGACCTCACGGATGGGGGGCAGGCCGCTCGCCACGATCGGGCTCTCCAGCGCCATGGCCTCGAGGAGGACGCTCCCCAGGCCCTCCCAGCGGGAGGGGACGACGAAGACGTCGGCGGCGGCCAGGAGATCGGGGACGTCGTCACGGACGCCGAGGAAGGAGACCGCTCCGGCGAGCCCGAGGCGACGCACGCTCTCCTCCAGCAACGGGGTCTGGTTGCCGGGACGTCCGGCGATCAGCAGCGTGGCGTCCGGGCGGTCCCGAAGCACGAGGGGCATCGCCTCGAGCAGGAGATCGAGCCCCTTTTGGTGCTCTTGACGAGCGGCGGCCACCAGCATGGGCACGTCGGGCGCTACCCCTGTTCGGAGTCGGGCGCGCGCCGACCGATCCGGCGAGCGCCGACCGAGCAGCAGTGGGTCGCGGCCCCGGGGCACGACGTCGATCCGCTGGTCGGGGATTCTCAGGCGCCGACCCATCACCTCGGCGATCCATTGGGTGATCGCGTGGAAACGTACGGTCCTCCGGGCGGTGACGGCGTCGGCGAGGTGGACCGTGGCGACCTTCCAGGCGCGGACTCCCGGCGCCGCCCGCTGCTCGGGCCCATAGCGGACGTTGACCAGACTGGTCACCACCGGCACTCGCGTCGCTGCTCCCGCCATCCGGCCGATCAGGTCCGCCTCGTACAGCGTGGTGTGGATGAGGTCGGGCTGCCGCCGGCGGACCAGAGCCGCAGCCTCCCGAGCCCAACCGATCCTTCCGCCGCCGCCGGCGAGGGAGGTCACGGAAACACCGGCGTCCACCAGCTCCCGTTGGAGCCCTGGCCGCTCCTGGAGGTAGCCCACCTCCAGCGTGACACCTTGCCCGGCGAGCGGGGCCGCCATCGCGACGAGTGACCGCTCGGCTCCGCCGGGAACGAGGCTGTCGATGAGGTAGAGGACCTTCACGCGACCTTTCACCCTCGCTCGGGCTCGTGGTCTCGCTCCCAGAGGGGATCCCGCACTCCGAGCCATCGCTCCAGGCGGTCGATGTCCTGCCAGATCGAGCTGGCGACCTCCTCGGGGATCGGCGCCTCGGAGGACTCCTCGAGTCTCGCGTCAGGGCCCGGTCCTCCTCGCGTGAGCAGCACACGGCCCACCTGGCGGACCGGCCTCGGGACGTGCTGGATGTGCCGACGAAGCGGAGAGGTCCACAGGCGGTACATGAGGCTTGTGAAGTGGCCCTTCTCCGCGCTGACGTTGTGGGCACGGTTCGAGAGCGGGCGCGGTCCGAGCCCGAGGTGGCGCAGCACGACCGGCCACGCCTCGGGTTGGTCCCCCACGAGGTCCTCGAACCGCACGACGCAGATCTGTTCGCGGGGGAAGGCCTCGGTGTAGGGCGCCAGGCAGGTGAAGTACTGGCTACGGCGCACCAGTGGGCCCTCCGGATCCGCCAGCAGGTCGAGAAATGGCGCCTTCGAAGCCCCGTGGACGACCAGGTGGCGATAATGGGAGCGGAGTCGCTCCAGAGGGTGGCGAAGCACGTAGATGAGCCGCACGTCGGGCACCGCCGCTGCCATCCTCGCCGCTGCCACCGCCGCGTGATCCGGGTTCGTGTACGTGGTGGAGGCCTCGCCCACCAGCTGGCGGCGGTCCTCCGCGAACAGGCTTCCGTACCAGTTCAACCCGCGCTTCCAGGCTTCCGGTCGGGAGAAGAAGTGCGGTTCCTTCACCACCGGCAGAGTCAGCTCCGGCTGCTCCGCGAGCCACTGGTAGAGCGACGATGTTCCCGACTTCATGGCGCCGATGATGATGAAGTCGGGGAGACGCATTCCCACCGTCACCGGACCTGCTCGTTCGCCGACCAGAGGGGCTCGGCGAGGCCGAGCCACCGCTCCAGGAGTGCGAGGTCCTCCCAGAGGGGGGTCACCAGCTCCTCGGGAAGAGGTGCCTCGGATGCGGCGAACAATCCCCTCGGGTCGCTCTGGCGCAGCAGCAGGCGCTGGCCGGCGTGGCGTAAGCGCTCC
>JALYGD010000387.1 GCA_030777265.1 Actinomycetota bacterium
GGGTTGCTCGGCGTTGCCTGGCTAGCAGCTGGAGCGGCGGGGACGGCCATAGGTGGGGAGCTCGTGGGTGCCGGGCTGGTCCTCGCCGTCGACCTGCTCGTCACGGGGGGGATGCACCTCGACGGCGTCGCGGACGTGGCCGACGGGGTGGCCTCACGTCTTCCCCCCTTGGAGGCCCAGACGGTGATGCGTGAACCTCAGATCGGCGCGGTGGGGGCGGCCACCCTGTCCACGACGATGATCATTCGCTTCGCGCTCATCGCCGCCGCGTTGTCCGTACCGGCCGCCCTCGTCGCCGCCCCTGCCGCGGGGCGAGCGGCGATGGTGTCGGCGCTCGGTCGACTGCCGCAGGCGCCCATCCGGCCCGCCCGCCCGGGCCTCCGGCCCGTCCCGGGCTCGATCGGCACGGCGCTGGCCCCGGCCGCCGTTCCCGTGGTACGTGCAGCGGCGACGGCGCTCACCGCCGTCGTAGCCTCCACCGCGCTGGCCCTGGGCGGACAACCCCCCGCCCGCGTGATCGCCGGCGGGGTTGTCGCCGCTGCGGGCGCCGTTATCACGAGCGAGACGTCCGCACGCTGGTGGGCGCGCCGCTTCGGGTTCCTCTCCGGCGACGCGATCGGTGCGATCGGCGTCGTCGCGGAACTCGTCGTGCTCGCAGGCCTGCTCGTCGTGACGTGACGTTTCGAGCTGCCGTTGGCGGGTCGCGAACAGAGTTCCGGTGCGATAATGAGGCGATGGCGAAGGCTGTCTCGCTGTCAGCAGACGGCGAAGCGAATCGCCCTGAGGCGATCCGGGAGGCACCGAATGTCGGCGTCCGATTTCGCGCAGGTCGTGGAGCAGGATCGCCGAGCGCTGGATGCGTTCGTGAAGGGAGACCCTGAGCCCCAGAAGAGGCTTGTTTCGCGGCGCGACGACGCTGGGGTGGAGGATGGTCCATCGTCACGCCGATCCCATGACCGCTCCGCGGCCGCCTGAGTCCATCGTGCAGCAGTAGGTGGATCGCATGCGGCAAGGAGCCGTCGCTCCGACATTCCGCCCGTAGGGTGAGCTCTCGGTGCGGCACGAGACGATGACCGCGTGGTTCGCGCGCCAGTTCGTCCGCTACGCCCCCTCGCTCGAGAAGGAGATGCTCGCCCTCCCCGCACTCGTGCGGCCGGGGGACGTCTGCTTCGACGTCGGAGCGAGCTTCGGCACCTACACCATCGCCCTCGCCCGGCTCGTCCGCCCCGGAGGGCGGGTACACGCCGTCGAGCCCCGCCCCCGGTCGTTGCGTGTGCTTGCCCTCGTCAACCGACTGCTCACAGCTGGCAATGTCGAGGTCCATCCGATCGCCCTCAGCGACCGGGGCGACCGGGATGTCATCGTCACGCCGCGACGGCGCTGGTTCCTACCCGTACCTGGTCGCACGTTCCTCAAGGGCTCCCTCGAAGCCGGTCCGGACGGCTACTACCCCGGTTGGAGTGAGGAGTTCGGAGGGGCGGCGGAGCGTGTGGTCCTGACCCGGACCTTTGACGGACTCGCTGCCGACAACGACATCGACCGGATCGACTTCGTCAAGGTCGACGTGGAGGGCGCGGAGCTGCGCGTGCTCGTCGGCGCGGAAGCCACCCTCATCCGCCACCGACCGATCGTCCTGTGCGAAATCGAGGACCGACATACGCGCAAGTACGGACACAGCGCCGACGATGTCTTCGACTGGCTCATGCTGCGCGGCTATCAGTCTCACGTCTTCGACGGCCGAGGGTTGCGGGAAGTCGACGGCCTTCAGCCGGGCGAGAACAACTACCTCTTCCTCCCAGGGAGAGCGGAGGAGCGGTCGTGACTCAGCGAAGATCGCCAGATCGGCAGGTTCAGCAATGTATTCGAGTCGAGCGAGCAGGAAGACAGCGGGTAGACGGCGAAGTACCTCTTGATATCTTGCAAGGGGTTCCGCTGCACAACTGGTTGTGGGTGGACAGGAGGGGTTCGTGGCTCTGAGCTGGCTGCGGCGGCACGGCGGGGTGCGCCCGTCTGGATACGGGCAGTCGCCGAAGCCGGCCGATCGCAACCGCGACCGGCCGGAGGCGCCGTCGCCCGAGGTCACGGGGGGTCTCGTGGGTGCGGTCGGAGGCGAGCTCGACCACCTGCGCTCCGACGTTGCAGAGGAACTCGTGCTCATCCGCCTCCTGGTCGACGCCGGCCACTATGAGGCAGCGAGCCGCCTCGTAGACGAGCAGTCGGAGCGATTGCGTCACTTCCAGGATCGCGTGGAGGCGG
This sequence comes from Actinomycetota bacterium, assembly GCA_030777265.1. GTDB lineage: Bacteria > Actinomycetota > Nitriliruptoria > Nitriliruptorales > JAHWKO01 > JALYGD01. The sequence goes on from JALYGD010000387.1 coordinate 2,257, forward strand.
CGATCGCCTCGGCGGTCGTGGAACGGACGGCGGAGGAGATACTCGCCGCCGCCGCGGAGACTCCCGAGGGTGCCGACTTCGGTGCGCAGCCAGCGGCGGGCGGGGGTCCACGCGAAGCCGTCGAATTCGGCGCGCGAAGGGCCGCCGGCGACGAGGCTCCCAGGCCGCGGCTCCGGCCGCTGGTCGCGGCGGCTTGCCTTGTCCTCCTCGTCGCCGTGTTCGTGAGTGGCGGTCCGCTTCCCGCCTTGTACGAACTCGTATCCGGTAGATCGAGCGGCTCTTCGGAATACGGGAGAAACGGCGAGCGACGTGCCGGCGAGGACACGAGCGCGGCGCCCGGCGACACCATGAAGTCGCCGCAGGACGTTGCGCCAGCACCCGCCGAGAGCGTGTTCGACGGATCCGTGGAAGCCCCCAAGATCCTGCTGCTACTGGGCCGACTCGCTCGTTTCGCTGAGGACACACGCAGCGCGCCGGCGGCGGCCCTGCTCGACGTCGACCGATTCGTAGCGCGGCTCGTTACCGAAGTCGCTCCCCAGCTGGCCCCGTTGTCCCCGGTGCCACCGGAGGGAGGCGCCGCGCCGGCGGGCCAGCCCGCAGAGCCGAAGGCGCCGGCGCAGCCGCAGCCCAATCCCCAACCTCAGCCCCCGGCCGCCGCAGAGTTGGCGAACCAGCCGCAGCCAGCTCAGCAGACACCGCCCGAGGCCCCGTTGGTGACAAACCCGGCAGCGCCGGCCCACGAGGGCGACTCCCTCGAGGAACGGTGGCGCAAGCAGAGGGAGGAGGGCGAACCGGCACCGCAGCCGGCGGAGGCCTCGCCTGAGGTCCCTGACCAGCTCGGGCAGCGGCCCTGACGCGACCGACAGGAGCAACCGCCCGTCGTATCTCGGCGTCCTGAGCCGTGGGCCTGGTTTAAGCTCAGTTGCGCTTCCTCCTGTTCAGCAACGGCTGCCCTCTGTGAAGCCCTCCCGCCCAGGTCCGCGCATGGGTCACTGAAACAGTGAGCAATGAGGGCGCAGGCCGCTCGGGTAGGCTGACCATCCCGGACTGGAAGTCGCCGCCACCCGGCGTGACGTGACGGGAAAGGCCCCCGCCATCGGGTTGCTCGTTCGGATCCTCGTCCTCGTCGTGCTCCTCCCCGTCCTCGCGGCTGTGGTGCTGCAGGG
>JALYGD010000388.1 GCA_030777265.1 Actinomycetota bacterium
CCCGTGTAGGCCACCATCTCCGGCTGGTCGTCGCACCACCGTGTTAGCGCGGCCGTCCACTCACCGGCGCGGCGGACATCGTGGAGCTGCTGGCAGTAGGCGATCACCCCGCAGTACACGAGCCCGGTCACCACCGGGGACAGTTCGCCGCCGACCGCCGCCACCATGGCCTCGTCGAGCAGGGCGAAGCCCTCAGCCGGCCGACCTTGGCGGACGAGCGCATGGCCCTGCTCGTGCGTCGCGAGGGCGAAGAGATCGCGATCGTGGAACCGCTCGGCGATATCGGCGGCCGCGGCGGCCGCGTCCGTCGCCTCCTTCCACCGCTTGTCCTCCACGTGCACCAGAACCTCCGGGAGCAGCAGCCAACCTCGCTCGACGCAGTCGGTGTCCACCTGTTGGACCAGCCGGCGGGAGCGTCGGAACCAGCCGGTCGCCGGGCCGACTTCTCCCCGCAGCGACAGGACGATGCCGATCCACACCGCGCACCGGGCCGCCGGCAGAGTTTCGCCGGCATCGAAATGACCCTGGTGCGCGCGCTCGACTGCGGCAACGAACTCGTCCTCGCGGCCGGTCATGTAGGCGGCGGTGGCTAGCAGCCACAGGTCCGCCGCATCGAGGGGAGCCTCGCCGTCGGCCTGACGGAGCGTCTCGTAGGCGTGGGCCCACGCCCGCTCGGCGACGTGCTCCCGGCCTCGCTCAAGCGCATCTGCCTGCTTCACGCCGGCGACTTCCTTGGGGTTCTGGTGGCGCACGGGCACCCGTGGCCGCATCAGGGCCTATCGGGGCAATGATAGAGGCCACGCGCAGCTCGTACAGCTTCCACCGTGCGTCGTTCCGGAGCCAGTCCGTTGCGCTGCCCCTAGGTCCACCGGCACGCGCAGTCAAGGGCCAGCCGAACCTTCACCGGCTAGTCGGCACGCGGAGGAGACCGGTCGAGCCGTCCCGACAGTGAGACGTTGGGGAAGCGGGCACATCTCCATCCGCGGGCCTTCTCCGCTCTCAACCGGCCCAAGAGGCGCGGGTGGCAGCGAAGGCGGGCTGACCGGGCCAGCGCAGCGCCAGCGGTCCAACCCTGCTGACAGTTGGCTGCGCACGGACGCTGACAGGGTGCTGCGCATGAGTGCTGTCATTCCGACCGCGGCACGACAACTTCACGAGCGCTGGTCACTCGACGAAGCGCCTGCAGTATGCCGAGGCGCAGCCGACGATTTCGAGCCGCAGTCTTGCGACAGCATCCTCAGCTCCTTGCGAGTAACTCCTCCGTAGGAAGTTACTTCGGGTGCGGACGTCCGAGGCCAGCGCGAAAAAGCGATCGGTGCTCCAAGGCCGCGACGGCGACCCATCGGCCGTCGCCGCTCGCGACCCCGCGTGATCGGCACCTCGGTGCGGCTCGAGAAGGGGCCGTCCAGTTGCGCGATCGCCGGTTCGAAGCGGTGGGCCAGTCCGCGGCCGGTGCGGTCGATCCGTCGATAGGGGCGGCGGAGCCGGCGCTCGTGGCGCCATCCAGCGGTCGTCGTGGATGTTGCCGACAGTCCGTCAAGAGGCTGTCGCCATGACCGGAGGGGCTACCGGTGCGTCTCCGTGTCGATCCACGAAGCGCCGTACTTCTCGGCGATGCGATCCAAGGTCTCGGGCGCGACGGGACGGTCACGTTCCGCGTGGGCGAGGTCCCGGAAGAAGCCCTCGAAGCCGGCTGGCGAAAACATGGTGAGGATGCGCCCGACTCGGTGCACCACCCTCTGTTGGGCGTGAGGTACGCCCCGGGGCCCGAAGATCAGGTCCCCGGGTGCCGCTTGGTACTCCACGCCGCCAACGGTGAAGACGTGGTCACCTTCGAGGACGTAAAACAGCTCGTCATGTTGGTGGTGGACGTGGGGTGGTGCGTCGACGGGCGAGATCTCCTCGACGATCGAAAACGCTCCTCGGGTTGTCTCCGCGGACGCCCGGATCACGAATTCCATGCCGCTGAATGGCAGTCGTTCCCCTCCTCCGACGCCGACCTTGTGACCGAGCTGTTCTCTCATGGGTGCCTCTTTCGTTGGTGTGTTTCGTCTTGGCGGACCGGTGCGTCGGCTCGTCCGGCGCGTCGGCGGTTGGCGATCGGTCTGGTGTGGCCCCGACCCGGATGTCAACGCCGGGCCCCGTAGACGGCGTGCACGGGCGTGGTGTGGGCCGTGTGCACGGTGGTGAACCCTGCGTCGGCGAGCACGTCGCCAAGGACGGCACCACCGGCCTGTCCGCCGAGAGCCACCTGCCCTGACTGAGACAGCGAGTTGGGCACGCACAGGAGGGTGGAGGCGGCGTAGTGGAGCCCTGCCAGCGGGTTGTCGGACATGTTGTTGGCAGGGTCGTCGTGGGCGAACGGTTCGACCAGAACGACCACGCCGTCGTCTGCGAGATGTGCGTTGGCGGCCTTCAGGGCGGCGACCGGGTCGCCGAGGTCGTGGAGGGAGTCGAAGAACCAGATGACGTCGTAAGTTTCCTCCAGGTCATCGGCGGTACCCGCTGTGAACGCCACCCGGTCGGCGACGCCAGCCTCGGCTGCCAAGCGGCGGGCGGCGGTGATCGACGGTCCGTGGGGGTCGATGCCCACGAAGGTCGACTGCGGGTACTGCTCGGCGAGCAGGATCGTGCTGACCCCGTGCCCGCAGCCGACGTCGGCGACACGAACCCCGCGTACGAGACGGTCGTCGAGACCGAGCGCGGGTACCCACTCGGTGAGCAACGACGCCCGGTATGCGGTACCAAAGAACCGGGCGGTCCCACGGTGGATAGCGGCGTGCTGGTCACCCCACGGGACGCCGTCGCCGGTGCGGAAGGCGTCAGCGACCCGGTCGAGGTTCTGGAAGAAGCCGGTGATGGACTCAATGCCGCCGGCGAACGCAGCCGGGGATTCTTCGATGGCGAGCACGAAGGCGTGTTCGGGGGCGAGCCTGAACCGGCCCGTCTCGGCGTCGTGATCCAGGAACCCGACGGCGGTTTGCTGCGCCGACCACTCGCGCAGGTAGCGCTCGGCGCAGCCCGTGCGATCGGCGAGCTCCGCTGGGGTGGCAGCGCCAGCTTCGGCCAAGGCGGCGTAGAGGCCGAGCCGATCCCCAAGGTGCGCCATAGCCATGGTCGCCGAGCCCATCATCGCCTGCTGGATCTGGTCGACGAAAGCGCCGACGGTCTCCTGGTCGAGTTCCGTGCCTTGGTTCTCCTTCATGGCGTGTCCTCCTCATCACCTCGGTGCACACACCATCCACTGGGCGGGTTTCATCGCGCTGTCGGCGGGGTCACACCTGCGCGGTCTCGAGACCGGTCCTACGCTGGTTCAGTTGTGGACGACACCGGCGACGCGTCCTGGATACGGGTCCTCGGCGCGGTGTCGGCGGGTCCACCAGGGCAGGAGAGCCCGTTCCGGTCTGCCCGGCAGCGGGCCCTGATCGCCCGCCTGGTGGCCGCCGGCGGCGACGTCGTGTCGCCATCCGCGCTGATCGACGCGACGTGGGGGGACGATCTGCCGGGGTATCCGCAAGGTGCGCTCCAGACGCAGCTGTCACGCCTGCGCGCCGCGCTCGGCGAGAGCCTCGGCCTCAACGTCGTGCACGAGCCGGGCGGCTACCGCCTCGCCATGAAGCGGACCCGGGTCGACGCCTGGCACTTCGAGGACCTTGTCGCCGCGTCGAGGGGTACCACCACACCCGCCCCGCGCAGGGCGCTGCTGGAGAGCGCTCATCTGTTGTGGCGTGGCGACCCATACCACGATGTGGTTGACCGCCGCCCGCTTGAGAGCCACGCGAACTTCCTGTCGCGGCTACGTCGTCGGGCCGCTGCCGACCTCGCCGAGGCGTGCCTCGACGATGGCGACGTCGTCATCGCGATCGAGCGGTTGGAGGCGTTGGTGGCCGCCGATCCGCTGGACGAGCGCCCGGTCGGCCTGCTCATGCGGGCGCTGCATCTCACGGGGGAGGACCGTCTCGCCCTCGCCCGGTTCCAGGACCACCGGCGGGCGCTCGGCGACGAGCTCGGGCTGGAGCCGTCACCGGCGATCCAGGCCGTCGAGCACGACATCCTCCAGCAGACGTTGCCGCCCAGCGATTCGCAGCGACGTCCGCCTCGGCGATCACCCCGCCCGCCGGTCTCCCGGCTGGTGGGTCGCCAACACGAGCTCGACGTTGCAGTCGACCTGATCACATCGGCCCACATCGTCACCCTGGTGGGGCCCGGCGGTGTGGGCAAGACGCGACTGGCGCTCCACCTCTGTGAGCGGGTGGATGAACACCTCCCCGGCGGCGTCTGGTGGTGCGACCTTGCCTCGGCGACCTCTCCTGAGATCGAGCGGGTGGTGGCCGAATCCCTGGGTGTGCAGGACCGGGTCGGGGAGTCGCTCAACGATCGCATCGTGGCCGTGCTCGCCGGTCGCAGGAAATTGTTGGTGCTCGACAACTGCGAGCACCTCGGCCACCAGATCGCCCAGCTCGTGGACCACCTGGCTCGACGGGTGCCAGGCCTCGTGATCGTGGTGACCAGCCACCAGCCGCTGGGAATCAATGGTGAGCACCAGCTCCGGCTGCGCGGATTGCCTACCCCGACCAGCAGCGAAGCCAGTGAGGCGACCGAGCTCTTCTGTGAGCGGGCCCGTGCCGTTGACCCGGGATTCGATTTCCACCGCGACCCAGCGTCAGTCGCCGCGCTCGCACGGGCGCTGGGCGGCATTCCCCTGGCGCTGGAACTGGCTGCCTCCGCGACCAGCCACGCGTCGGTGGACGAGCTCGCAACCGCCGTCAGCGAGCGGCTGGACGTCCTGGACCGCACGACGGCGCACAGCGACGACCGGCACCGCAGTCTGAACGCCGTCATCGAGTCGTCCATCGCCCGCCTCGACAAGCAGACCAGCGCCATGCTCCACCGACTTGCCACCTTCGCCGGGAGCTTCACCCAGTCACTCGCCGAAGCCTTCACCCCCGACGGCATCGACGAGCCCGTCGCCACCCAATTGGGGTCCCTCGTCACCGCCTCGCTCATCCTGCATCTCCCCGGCGAGCAGGCCAGCCGCTACGCGATGCTGCCTCCCATCCGCACGGTCTGCCTGCGGCGACTGCGGACGAGGGGTGATCTCGACGCGACGCAGTATCGCCACTCCCGGATCGTGACCGACGCCGCAACCCGGTTGGATGAGCTGCTGCGGAGCCCCCACGAACGGTCGGCCCACCACCACTTCGAGCAGCTCACGGCCGATCTGCGGGCGGCACGAGAATGGCTCGTATCGCAGGGCGCCGTTGATGCGTTGGCCCAGCTGTGCGCCACCACGTGCTGGTTCACGTTGCTGCGCACCCGCTCTGAGCTGACCCGGTGGTGTGAGGCGGCCATGACCCTCCTCGATCCTGCCACGCCGGTGTTCGCTCGCCTCGCCGCCAGTGCCGCTGTCGGCGCCTCCAAGCGCGGTGACCTGACGGAGGCCCGCGCCCTCGCCGAGAACGTTGCCCGCCAGCACCACGACCACGCCCGGTTCGGGACCGAGGTCCTCGGCCAGATCAGCTTGTACGAGGGCCGCCTCGAGGACGCTATCGCCTTGGGCGCCCGAGCAGCCGCTGCCCATCGAAACCGTGGCGACGAGGCGTTCGCGGTGAACGCCGACACGATCGGCGTGGCCGCTCTGGCCTACCTCGGCCGGTCTGAGGCCGCCGCCACGGCCACCAATCTCATCGCTGCCGCCACAGCGACCGAGGTGCCGAGCCTCATCGCCATGGCGCACTACTTTGCCGGTGAGGCGTCCACAGATACCGGCGAGGCGTCCAGCCACTACCGGCGCAGCATCCAGCTGGCCGAGGACGTCGGAGCGGACTTCACCGCCGGTCTGGCTGCCACATCGCTCTGCGCCCACGAGATCCGATCAGGCTACGCCGGACCCGCGATCGCCCGTCTTCCTGCCGTCCTCGACCACTGGCATCGAGGCGGTGTGAGCAACCAGCAGTGGCTCGTCCTACGACTCATCATCGAAGCCCTCTCGATCGAGGGCGACCACGCCGGTGTCGCCGTGCTAACGGGCGCGCTCGCAGGCTCGGCCAAGGCAGGTCCCGTGTACGGAGACGACGCCCGACGCCTGGCGACCGACGCTGAAAAAGCCCGGGCCGGCCTGGGAGACCAGCGGTTCGAGGAGCGACACGCCTGGGGTCTCTTGCTCGACGACGACGAAGCCATTCGCGAAGCTGTCGGGCGCTGCGAGACCATCAGCCACGGTCGGTTCCAGGCGCGGTGAGAGCGCATCCCCGGTGAGGCCTTGTCGTGACGACATGGCCGGGAAGACAGTTGTCGGCGGAGGCAGGACCAAAGTCGTCGTGCCGGTCGAGGACGCACGAACGCGCTCGGTGGGGTGCCGACGCAAGCATTACCCGCACCTATCGCACCTGCCGAAAGGTCGACGCCCCGTCCATTCCGAGGCACAGATATCGGCGCTT
>JALYGD010000389.1 GCA_030777265.1 Actinomycetota bacterium
GGGGGGCAGCGAACGTCGCCCCGGACACGGGGAGTCGGACCGAAGGGGTGACCTCGTTCTTCTGGACGATCGAGGAGTTCTGCGCCGAGGAGTTGCTGCCGTTCCTGTTCACCGACGTCGAAGACGACCGTCAGCAGTACACACTCATCGTCCACAACGTCACCGCACGGCTGCGGGAGGCCGTCCCGATTCACGATGGCGCGGTGCGTCTCGATGGCGAGACGGTGCGCACCTTCGGGCAGCTCATCGAGGTCATTCGTGCGCGCGTCGAGGACGACGAACCCGCCGTTCGCGATCGTTGGGCGGGCCGAGCCATCGGCCAGGGCACCGTCAACGCCTTCATTCGCCGCCTCTACGCCGCGCGTAAGCACGTCGAGCAGCTTATCCGCGGTGACGTGCCCAATCCGGGCTTCCACCGCGTCGACCGCCAAGCCCAGGTGACGGTGGTGGACATCCACAACCTCAGCGACCGCGCGAAGCGGTTCGTAGTCGGGGTCGTACTACGCAGGGCCTTCGAGGAGAAGGAGCGATCGGGTCAGGCACGGCCGCTGCTGTTCGTGGTCCTCGATGAGCTGAACAAGTACGCGCCACGGGAGGGCTCGAGCCCGATCAAAGAGATCCTCCTCGACGTCGCCGAGCGCGGACGCTCACTCGGCATCATCCTCATCGGTGCTCAGCAGACCGCCAGCGAGGTAGAACGGCGGGTCGTCGCGAACTCGGCGATCCGGGTGGTGGGGAGACTCGACAGCGCGGAGGCCACCCGCGAGGAGTACGGCTTCCTGCCTGCCGCCCACCGTCAGCGGGCCACGATCCTCAAACCGGGGACCATGATCCTCTCGCAGCCCGAACTGCCGGTGCCACTCGTGCTCGAGTTCCCGTTCCCCGCCTGGGCGACGCGGTCGGGGGAAGCTGGCCCCCCGCAGATGGCAGATCCCGAACCCCTCGACCCCTTCACGCAGTTGACGGAACTCGACGCGGAGCTGCCGTTCTGAGGCGGCTGTCGCGACTACGCCTCACGACTGGTGCTGGCCGGGCTCACCAGGATCACCAAGCCTTCGCCGGCCGGCCCGGCCGCTCGGACGACTCGTCACCTACGAGGGCCGCGTGCAGCTCCCGTCCCCCGTCCCCGGTGCTGTCACACCTGCCACGTAGGCTTCCTGACGAGCTCTCAACCAGGAGAGGCCAGTGAGGGTGCTGCACACATCAGACTGGCACGTCGGAAAGCCGATTCGCGGCCGTAGTCGCGCCGAGGAGCACCGAGCCGTGCTCGCCGAGATTGCACAGCTCGTCCTTGCGGAGGAGGCGGACATGGTCCTCGTCGCCGGGGATCTGTTCGACACGTCGGCCCCGGCTCCCGAATCGGAGCGCATCGTCTATCGGGCCCTGCTCGACCTCGCGGCCACCGGCGCGCAGGTCGTCGTAATCGCCGGAAACCACGACAACCCGCAGCGGCTGGCGGCGGTGAAACCTCTGCTCGGCCTCACCACGATTCATACGGGCGCCAACCTCGCCCGCCCTACCGACGGTGGTCTGCTCACCCTGCGAACCCGCGTCGGGGAGACGGCCCAGGTCGCGTTGCTGCCGTTCCTGTCTCAACGCGCGATCGTGAAGGCCGACGACCTCATGCGGCTCGACCCCGACGCACACGCTGGTCGCTACGCGGAACGAGTCCGGCAGATCGTGCACGCGCTCACCGCAGGGTTCGAGATGGGAGCGGTGAACCTGGTCGTCGCTCACCTCACGGTGGTGGGCGGCACCCTCGGTGGCGGTGAACGTCCCGCCCACTCCGTCTTCGACTACGTGGTCCCACCGCAGGTCTTCCCGCCGACCGCCCACTACGTCGCCCTGGGCCACCTCCACCGACCGCAGCTCGTCCCCGGGGCCTGCCCGATCTGGTACTGCGGGTCGCCGCTTCAGCTCGACTTCGGCGAGGCGCCGGGCGACAACTGCGTGCTCCTCGTAGACGCCGAGCCCGACACGCCGGCGCGGATACGACCCATACCCCTCCGGGCGGGGCGGCGACTCAGGACGCTGAGAGGCAGGTTGGCAGAAGTCGCCGCTCAGCGCGATGACGTGGGAGATGACTTCCTCCGTGTCGTGCTTCAAGAGCCGGCCCGGGCGGGCCTCGCCGACGAGGTACGTGCGTTGTTGCCGAACACGGTCGACGTCACCGTCGCCGCCGCGCCTCATGAGGGCGACGGGGACGTCGACTGGTCACTGGCGAGCATGCAGCGCTCTCCGCACGAACTATTCCGCGAGTACCTGCGCGACAACGGCAGCAACGACCTCGCCGTAGGGGCGCTGTTCGCTGAGCTGTTGGAGGAGGCGCATGCGCCCCATCCGGCTTGAGCTCGACGGGTTCGCGTCCTTTCGCGAACGGGTGGAGGTCGACTTCGACGGCGTGGACCTGTTCGCCCTCACCGGTCCTACCGGCGCCGGCAAGTCGAGCGTCATCGACGCCATCACCT
>JALYGD010000390.1 GCA_030777265.1 Actinomycetota bacterium
ACGTGATCGAGGCCAGCTTCCCGTCGGTCAAGCACAAGGTCGTCGCCCTCCTGAAGGACGTCGATGTTGCCCCCGCCGCCGTCGCCGGCACACCGGGCCAGCAGCTGATCAAGGTTCACGCCGACATCGAGGCGAGAGCGCTGAAGGAGGCCGGCTTCAACGCGGCCACGTACCTGAGGGTCCGGATCCGCTCGGTCCTCGAGAACTTCGCCAACGCGGTCTCCAACGTCCTCGGGTTCCCACCTGAATCCTCGAAAGCCGCCTTCGCCGCCGCCGTTCTCCGGGCGTGGGCGGTGCGCGACGACCTTCTCGAGCAGACGGCGGACCTCAGCGTCACCCAGCGCCAGGTCGAGTTCTTGTCCTCCTTCGACCTCCAGTACCACCAGCGCCGCGTCCATTTCATCATCTCCGCACTGTCGTGGCTCTACCGCCAAGCCGGCAGGGACGGGGTGCCCGACCGTCGCCGGCTGGACCTAGCCAAGCGCGAGCTCTACCAGAGCCTCGCCAGCCTCGACGGTGTGCTGCCGAGGCTCCAGCAGGACACCGCCATCCTCGGCGACCTGAAGAAGGTCTTCTGCAACGCCGACTTCTCGCTGGCCGCGTCAGGCGACGAGTACGAGCTGCAGCCGTTCCTCGACACCCACCAGCCGACGCTCGCGGGCGTGCGGGAGCAGATCCGCGAGGCCGTCTGCACGGCCCTCCTTCCGTTCGAGGAAGGGTTCCAGCGAGTTCTGATGGCGTTCATCGACGAATGCGAGGAGCCGCTCCCGGAGGATCTGCTCACTAGGTACCTCGGCTTCCCGTTCTGGGACATGCTCGTGTACCCGCTCCAGGCCGTGTCGAACGTGGGCGAGCGGGACCACGTGGAGGCCTACCGCATCAGCCCCGACGAGAGCGTGCTTCTCGGCGCCCAAGACCTGCGGGGCGAGAAGCTGTTCCACTTCGGCGCATTCTTCGATCGGGACGGTCGCGAGACCGACTACCTGTGGGGCCGACTCGACGGCGCCGAGCGGCTGGTCAAGCTGCTGCTCGACGTCCGAGGACATCCGCCGACCCTGGCCACGACCGGAACCGCCTCGGCGATCGAGCCGACGGTGGGGAAGGAGGAGCTAGCCAAGGAGTGCATCCCGGCGTTCTGCGCCATCCTGGCCGAGGAGGAGCCTGCACTCGGGGCCGAGGCCAGGAAACTGGTCGCCGAGCTGCGAGAGCGCGTGAACACCCTGGCCGCCGCGACCACTTTCGTGACCGACGTCTGAGCGTCGTACAGCGTGCCGTCGGTCAGCATCGAGGGTCGCCCATCTCCCACAGGACGGTCTCGACGGCGCCGCGCAGCTTCCCGGCGCCGTCCGGCGTCTGATGCCCGACCCCCCCCTGCCCGGCCGGTGACGGGGCCCCGTCACCGGGACAATCGTCAACCTGTTGTGGGAATCTAGAGCTCAGCATGATGGGCGGGGCAGTTCGGAGGCGCCCGGAGGACGCTCAGCGTCGGCCACCTCCACCATCACGGACATGGTCGCCGTGAGTAGGCGTGTCGCAGAGAGGGACGCAGCTGATACCAGCGCTGCCCCAGCCGCTCGAGGAATCGGCCCTTCGCGTAACGGGCGCTACGCGTTCGAGTGGGCAGAGCGGCTTCGGATGCGAGGCGGCCGGGGACGCGTCGGCCACGTCACACCGCCGGCGTGAAGCAGCCCTGTGAACACGAGTCCGAGCTTGTTGGTGAAGCCGACGGCCGCCATTGCGGCCTCTTGTCGCTTCGCCAGGCGGCGAGGTGCTCGACACCGCCGAGTTCAGTTCCTCATGGCGATCGACAAGGCCGTGCCCGACGGCCTCGACGCCGGGTTTGCCGGAGACTTGAGCCCGGACCGGACGGGACGGACTACCAGGAGTGGATCTCCTGGACCGACATCGCCCCGCCGGAGCGGATCGCGCTGCTGCACGGTGAGTCCCGGGGCGACCCGAACGCCTTCGAGTCGATCCTCACGTTCGCGCCCGACGGAGCGGCGACCCGGAGCGAGATGCGCACGGTGTTTCCCACCAAGGAGCTGCGCGACGAGGCGGTCGAGACGTACCACGCGATCGAGGGTGGCCAGCAGACCCTGAGCAACCTGGCTGCCTACGTGACCGATCGTTCGGAAGGGAGTTGAGGGCTGATGGCCGGGAAGGTGTTCTTCAGCGTGTCGATGTCGCTGGACGGGTTCATCGCGCCCGAGTCCTCGGAGGACTTGATGGGGCAGCAGTGGATGGAGCTGCAGCAGTGGTTATTCCCGCAG
>JALYGD010000391.1 GCA_030777265.1 Actinomycetota bacterium
GGCGAGCCGTGGTCGAGCACATCCGCAACCGGCAGGTCATCACCGACGGACTACCCAGCCCGCTTCCCGACATCGACCCGCAGGAGACGCAGGAGTGGCTCGACTCCCTCGACGCGGTGATCGACCAGCGGGGACGGGCGCGCGCCCGTTACCTGCTGCTTCGCCAACTCGAGCGCGCCCGCGCCCGCAACGTCGGGGTGCCGTCGCTGACCTCGACCGACTACGTGAACACCATACCGCCCGAGCGCGAGCCGTGGTTCCCGGGTGACGAGTACCTCGAGCGTCGCATCCGGGCCTACATCCGCTGGAACGCCGCGGCCATGGTCAGCCGAGCGAACCTCAGGTACGGGGTAGGCGGCCACATCGCGACCTACGCCTCCGCCGCTTCCCTCTACGAGGTGGGCTTCAACCATTTCTTCCGGGGCAAAGACAGCCCAGGCGGCGGCGACCTCGTCTTCATCCAGGGGCACGCTTCGCCTGGCATCTACGCTCGGGCCTACCTCGAAGGGCGGATCAGCGAGGAGCAACTCGACCGCTTCCGCCGGGAGGTCGGTCCCGGCGGCTTGTCGAGCTATCCCCACCCGAGGCTCATGCCCGACTTCTGGGAGTTCCCCACGGTCTCGATGGGCCTGTCGCCCCTCAACGCCATCTACCAGGCACGTTTCAACCGCTACCTCCACAACCGGGGCATCAAGGACACGTCTCAGCAGCGGGTGTGGGCATTCATCGGCGACGGTGAGACGCGTGAGCCCGAGGCGCTCGGAGCGCTCTCCGTCGCCTCGTACGAGGAGCTCGACAACCTCGTCTTCGTGGTCAACTGCAATCTCCAGCAGCTCGACGGCCCGGTCCGCGGCAACGGCAAGATCATCCAGGAGCTCGAGTCGGTCTTCCGCGGTGCCGGGTGGAACGTCGTCAAAGTCATCTGGGGACGGGACTGGGACCCCCTCCTAGCCCAAGATGCCGATGGCGTGCTCGTCAACCAGATGAACATCACCCCCGATGGACAGTTTCAGACCTACGCCGTCGAGTCCGGCGCCTACATCCGCCAGCACTTCTTCAGGGCCGACCCGCGACTGCGCCGAATGGTCCAGCACCTCAGCGACGAGCAGCTCCAGAAGCTGTCGCGCGGCGGACACGACTACCGCAAGGTCTACGCGGCCTTCAAGGCCGCCTCCGAGCACGTCGGGCAGCCCACGGTGATCCTCGCCCAGACCATAAAGGGCTGGACGCTTGGGCCGGACTTCGAGGCCCGCAACGCCACGCACCAGATGAAGAAGCTCACTCGCGAGCAGCTCAAGACGTTGCGGCATCGGCTCTATCTGGACGTATCCGAGGAGGAACTCGAGAGCGGACTGCCCCCCTACATGCATCCTGGAAGCGACAGCGACGAATACGAGTACCTCATCGAACGACGCCGGGAGCTCGGCGGCTTCCTGCCACAGCGCCGGGTGAGTTACGAACCCATCCCCCTGCCAGAGAAGAAGCTCTATGGCGCTCTGAAGCAGGGCTCGGGAACTCAAGAAGTCGCGACGACAATGGCGTTCGTGCGACTCCTCAAAGATCTGCTGCGTAAAGAAGGCTTCGGCGAGCGGGTCGTCCCGATCATTCCCGACGAGGCCCGCACATTCGGACTGGACTCCCTGTTCCCGAAGCAGAAGATCTACAGCCCTCACGGCCAGCAGTACGACCCGGTCGACCGCGAGATGCTGCTCGCTTACCGGGAGGCCACGGACGGCCAGATCCTCCACGAGGGGATCACCGAGGCTGGCTCGATGGGGTCGTTCACGGCGGCAGGCTCGAGCTATGCCACCCACGGCGAGCCGATGGTCCCCATCTACATCTTCTATTCCATGTTCGGACTGCAGCGCACCGGCGACTTCGTCTGGAGCGCTTCCGACCAACGCTCCCGAGGCTTCCTACTCGGCGCGACGGCGGGTCGCACGACCCTGAACGGGGAAGGCTTGCAGCACCAGGACGGCCACTCCCACCTGCTCGCCGCCACCAACCCGGCGGTGATCAGCTATGACCCGTCGTTCGCGTTCGAAATTGCGGTCATCGTCGAGGATGCGCTGCGCCGCATGTACGGTGACGAGCCGGAGGACGTCATCTACTACCTGACCCTCTACAACGAACCGGTGCTCCAGCCGCCGATGCCACAGTGGCTCGACCCCGCGCTCATCATCAAGGGCCTCTACCGTTACCGGTCGGCGCCCGAGCGCACGAACCGTGCGCAGCTCCTCGCCAGCGGCACCGCGATGCGGCTCGCGCTCGAAGCCCAGGAACTGCTCGCATCCGATTGGGACGTTGCAGTCGACGTATGGAGCGCCCCCGGCTGGAACGAGCTGGCTCGCGATGGCATCGCGTGCGACACGTGGAACCGGATGCACCCGAACGGCGAGCGCCGCATCCCCTGGGTGAGCCGATCCCTTGCCGACCTACCCGGCCCCTTCGTCGCCGTCAGCGACTATATGAAAGAGGTGCCCGGCCAGATTGCAGACTGGATCCCCGGGCGCTACGCCGTGCTCGGCACCGACGGGTTCGGACTGTCAGATACCCGGCAGGTGTTGCGGCGTCACTTCCGCATCGACGCCCCCTCGATCGTGGTGACGGTCCTGTCAGAGCTCGCCGACCAAGGCGATGTGAAGGTCGAGACGGTGAAGAAGGCCATCAGCAGTTACGGCTTCGACCCAGAAGCGCCCACCCCAGTCGAGAGCGTGGCCTGGGTGCATCGCCCGTAGTGCCGGAACAGTAAGCGGCGCTGCGCAGGAGCGACGCGAGAGGAGTCGTCTTAGGCCTCCTAAGACGGCAACGGAAGTGTCACGACGAGAGTCGAGAGCCGCCATGGTGGAATCTGCAGATACCCTCCGGGCAGCCGCCGTAGGCGGCGGGAAGGGCGGGCTGTTCAAAGGTCCGCCGGGTCTGGCAGTGACCGCATTTTCGCCGCCCGCCCGGGCCTGCGGCCCGTCCCGGCGCGCTTGTTGCACGTAGCCTAGCTACAGGAGAAACGGAGCACATGGCGACGACGACCGAGACCCGCCCGACTCAGGGGCGCGTCGCGGTGAAGTGGTCACTGCTCCCATGGTCGCCGCTGTTCGGGCTGGCGACGCTGCTCGGCCTGTCGATGCTCACCCTGCTCGGGGGCTTCCTCTACTTCTACGCGGCCGGTGACATCCCCGCCCCTGAGGAACTCGTCATCCCCGACCCCACGGCCGTCTATGCCGCCAACGGAGAGAAGCTCGCCACGCTCGACCCCGCCGCGGTCCGCCGCAACATCGAACTGCGTAGCCTCCCTCCCCACGTCCCCCAAGCCGTGCTGGCCATCGAAGACCGCGGCTTCCACCGGCACATCGGCTTCTCATCGACAGCTCTTGTCCGTGCCTTCTGGGAGAACCTCACATCCGGTCGCATCGTCGAAGGTGGGTCAACGATCACCCAGCAATACGTCGAGCTCGCGATCTTCGACACCGACCGGCGCAATTACGTCGGGAAGCTGAAGGAGATCGCGCTCGCGACCAAACTCGAGCGCCACGTCACGAAGGACCAGATCCTCGAGATGTACCTGAACGCCGTCCCCCTCGGCCGCGGTGCCCGAGGCATCGAAGCCGGGGCTCAAACCTACTTTCGCAAGCCGGCCGCGGAGCTCACTGTGACCGAGGCCGCCACCCTCGCCGGCATGATCGCGGCCCCCACCACCTACGACCCCGCCGACAACCCAGAAGGCGCGGATCGGCGCCGGGTCTACGTCCTGCGAGCCATGGCGGAGGAAGGCTGGTTGAGCAACCCCGCTGCCGAACAGCTCGTGGTTAGCGGTCTGCCCGAGATCTCCAGAGACCCACTTGTCGGGTTCGGACCGAACTCGTACTACCTCGACGCGGTTCGCGTCCGCCTCGGTGAGGAGCTCGGCGACCACCAGGACGTCTTCAGCGGATTGAAGGTCACCGTCGAGATGGATCCCCGCCTGCAACAGCTGGCACAGGAAACGCTGAACTCCCACCTCGATGACACCCCCTACTCGGGGGCGGTCGTCTCCGTCGACCCGACCTCGGGCGCGGTCCGGGCCCTCATCGGGGGACGCGACTTCGCCAAACAGCAGTTCAACATCGCCACGCGCGGACGACGCCAGGCAGGGTCAGCCTTCAAGACCTTCACCCTCGCGGCCTTCGTCGACAAGGGCTACTCACCCGACACCCGCTATCCGGCGCCAGCCCGGATCACGGTGCGGACCGAGGACGGCCGCCACACCGTCTCCAACTACGCCGGCAGGGGCTACGGGGCGACGACAGTCCGGGAGGGGACCGCAAAGTCCGTCAACACCGTCTACATCCAGATGGCCCAGGACGTGGGAACGAAGAAGGTGGTCGAGACCGCACACGCACTGGGCATTGCCAGCGACCTGCCGGTCGTGCCGACGACGACCCTCGGGGTCGGGTCGGTCACCCCACTCGAGATGGCTTCTTCGTACGCGACCCTCGCCGCCGCTGGCACCTATCGCGAGCCGTACCTGATCCGCGAAGTGGTCGACGCGAAAGGGCGAACGCTGCTCAAGCACGAGCCGACACAACGTGAAGCGGTGGAACGCAACGTCGCCGCGATCGTCACCGACGTGCTGCGCGACGTCATCCGCTATGGCACCGGTGAGAACGCCGACATCGACCGCCCGGCCGCCGGCAAGACCGGGACCACCAACGACTCCCGCGACGCCTGGTTCGTCGGGTACGTGCCTCAGCTTGCCACTGCGGTGTGGGTTGGCAACTTGGACAACTCGCCCATGCGCGACGTCACCGGCGGGAAGATCCCGGCTGACGTCTGGGGGGACTACATGCGTACTGCCCTCGAGGATGTCGAACCCGAGGGCTTCCCGGAAGCCGACACCGATAGGCTGAAGCGACCGAGGAACGTGGAGCCGTCCGAACAGCCGAGGCCGAGGCGACGCCGGTCCAAGCCGAGCCCCTCACCGACGGCCACACCATCTGAGACGCCATCACCCACTCCGACGGAGTCCTTGACCCCGTCGCGCTTGCGCACCCGCGAACCTTCGTCGGTTCCGACGAGATCCTGGGACTATGACGATGACGACTGGTACACCCCATATCCGGGGACCGGGTGGGAAACGCGCCACGCCCCTACCTGACGCAGCGACAGGTAGCTCCTCAGTCGCCGTCTCAGGAGACCTAAGACGGCTCCTCTCGCGTCGCTCCTGCGGAGCGCCGCTCGCAGGGCCTGGGGTCAGCGGGGTGAGCGCGGAGCATCGCTGAACGTCAGGCTCGCTGCTGCCGTATCCCCGGCCAGGGACGCTCGAGTGAGCCATGGAGGGGCATGACCGCCTCCCAGGTCCAGCCCTCGTGGTTGACCAGTGACAGCAGCTGGCGGCGGCGGCCCGCTGCACTGGCGAAAGCCGCCCGGGTGTCGTCGTCCGGTCGGCGGGGGATCCCGTGCTCGTCGAGGAATGCGAGGTCGGGCGCCGGTGGAGGCTCCTGTGCGCTCGTCACATACACCTCGGGCATCGTCGACAACAGTGCCCCGATGGCAGCCCGCGCCGGGTCGAGTGTGAGCGGGGAGGGACGGACCT
>JALYGD010000392.1 GCA_030777265.1 Actinomycetota bacterium
CGAACGGGCACGACGACACCGTGCGGCGGCTTTCACTCGTCGCGCCGACGCCACGCCCCACAGCTTCCTCCGGTCCGGCCCCCTGCTGTGCCGGGGGATGCGCATGCGCTGCAGGGTCGAACTGACACGTCGGCCGACGCACGCCGGCAGGTCTGCTACTTCATAGCACCCTGAAAGCGCAACCGACGGTGGTGGAACGGGGCAGGTGCCCCTGGCGCAGCCCAGGAGGGGACCGGAACCTCTGGACGTCGCGCTGATCCGGCGCGAGGCGCCCGCGTGCCCTGCCGGCCTGCGCGGGGGTGGTAGCAGAGCCCGTGCACATCGCCGACAGGCAGAACACGAGGACGAGGAGTTGGCCCGTACCGCCAGCCCAACGCTGACCATTCCCGACCCGCCTCTTCTCCAGGCGCGACCGGGACTGCAGGAGGGCCTCGTCGCCGAGCCATCCCTCGATGTGGTCACGGCGCTCACCGTCTACCTCGGGCTGCTCCTACTCATTCCCTCGGAGCTCATCATCGGCTCAGTGGGCTACGCCGTGACACCGGCGAGTCTCGTCGGCCTCTTCGCGCTCATATGGTGGATCGCCTCGCGGCTCGTACCCGGCCTCGGGGGCGCGAGCGGCCTCCAGCCCGTACGAGCCGCCGTCTATCTCCTCGCGGTCTCCGCCCTCGCGAGCTATGCGGTCGCGTTCTCGCGACCGATCTCTGACGTGGAGTTCCGAGCGGCCGACCGGGGCCTCTTTCAGGTGGCCGCCGCAGCGGGGCTGACCCTGCTCGCGGCAGACGGGATCGGTGACCTGCGGCGACTGAACGTCCTCCTCCGCAGGCTTGTTCTCCTGACTTCGGTCGTGGCCGCCCTCGGCATCATCCAGTTCGCAACGGGATTCGACGTCGCCCGCTTCCTGCGCCTCCCCGGGCTCGTACCGAACGGAGCCCTGGACTTCATCGGCCGGAGGTCGGACTTCCGCAGAGTGGCTGGCACCGCCGCGCATCCGATCGAGTTCGGGGCCGTGCTCGCCGTGGTGCTGCCCTTGGCGGCTCACTACGCCTTCACGGCGGACCGGCGACGCTGGCTGTGGTGGCTCTGTCTCACGACGACGGTCCTGGCGATTCCGATGTCCCTCTCGCGTACCCCGTTCGTGGGCCTGTTCGGTGCCGCGCTCGTGCTCTGGCCGACCTGGCCGCCCCGACGTCGCCGCCGCTCCTTGCTGGCCCTGCCGTTGTTCGCAGTCGCGCTGAAGGCCGCGGTGCCAGGCCTGCTCGGCACCATCCGCAGCTTGTTCACCAACCTGTGGTCCGACCCGAGCACTCAGGGACGCACCGAAGACTACGCTCTGGTCGGCAGGTACGTCGCCAGGCACCCGGTGCTCGGACAGGGCTTCCGCACCTTCCTCCCCAAACGCTACGAGCTGTTGGACAACCAGTACCTGTTGACGCTCATGGAGACCGGCGTCGTCGGGCTCGCGGCACTCGTGCTGCTGCTCCTCGTTCCCGTCTTCATCTTGAGGCGCGCTCGAAAGCGCTCCCAGGACCCCCCGGTCCGCGACCTCGCGCAATCCCTCATCGCTTCGATGGTGGTCCTGGTGCTCGCGTTCGCGACGTTCGACGCGCTGTCGTTCCCGATGGTGGCGGGTCTGCTCTTCCTACTCATCGGCTGCTGCGGGGCGTTGTGGCGCCTCGTCGGCAGGAATCAGGTGCCCCACCCGGAGGGGGGATGTGGGGGCACAGCTCGAACAGGGCGCGACCTCAGTGAGGACCTTCGTCCGCAGCGTTGAAATCGAGGCAGGCTGGGCTCACATCCGTCTCGCCAGCCACCGGACCATCTCGAGCAGCTCCCGCAGCAAGACGATCTCGCCGTCGAGCGGGGAAGGTTCGGGCTGAGACTCGGGATCCTCCGCCGACCGTGGAGGCGGAACCGGTTGTTCGGTGTCGTCCCACACGTTCCCCTCCCACCGCAGCCCCTGGGGGTTCTTCGTGGCGACCGCTCCGTAGACGTGGTCGCGACCGAAGCGGTTGTGCCGCACTGTGACGTCCTGCGTGTCGTGCTGCTGCGTGGAGTAGGCGTAAAGGGTGTAGGTGCCACCGTTCAGCCAGTTGCCTTCGATGAGGATGTCGCGGATCGGCCCCTGGTCCGCTTTGACGATGATGGCCGAGGTCTGCCGTCGGACATGCACGATGGTGTTGCCACGGATGGTGGCGTTCGTGGCGGCGCCCGTCACCTGCATGCCGTCGTTGTGCGAGCCGTCACCGATCGCCAGATCGTGGATGAAGTTGCCTTCGTAGAGCGAGTTGGAACCCACTCGGACTCCGTCGCCGACGCCGTGGATATTGGATCGGCGCAAGGTGAGGTAGGCGCCCGACACGCCGATGGAGCTCGGGGACCCCAGCCCGTCAACCTCGACGTCCTCCACCCGGGTCGCTCGGTACCCCTCGTGGACACGAATGCCGAACCAGTCCGCGCAGCGGACCCGCGTCCGCCGGATCGTTACCAGGTGAGCCTTGACCTGCACGCATCCCTGCACGTCAAGCCCGTCGATGACCGTGGCGTTATCCGTGACGACCAGTGGACCGGACGGCCGCAGCGAGGTTCCCGCAGGTATGCCCGTGTTCCAGTCACCTGGAGGCTGTGGCGGGACTGCGAGGGCGGACGCGCCAGAACCGGCTACTTGCAGCCCGAGGAGGACGAGGAGCGCCAGGCAGGCACGGGTACGCGGCGCCATCTGCCGAGGGGAGGTCCGACGACTGCCCGGCAGGCGCATTCTCGACTCTTCCTTCGGCTGCATGGCACGCGACCGGAAGGGTTTCCTGGGACCTGCGATGGTGCCCGACCGTATCGCCGAGAGGGGAGGACATGTGCCACTTGCTTCGCTCAAATCGTATCGTCACTCTCGCGTTCGGTATTCATGCGT
>JALYGD010000393.1 GCA_030777265.1 Actinomycetota bacterium
CCGTAGCCGCGCGGCGGCCCCCCCGGCCGCCAGTACGCGGGCGTCGCGCTCACTACCGGCTTTTGGCGCGTCGACGAGGCAGATCAGGACCATCGCCGGGGCAGACGCGAGTGGCTCCCCACCATCGAGGGTGGCGATCACGGCGTGGCTAGCGGTGGCAGGGACCCGTAGGATGCGCGTCTTGTCCGGATCTTCCCCGACCGTGCAGAGTGCGGCGTTCAGCGACTCCACCGCAACGGGACCGGGTCCAAAGCTCTTTGGCTCATCGACAGCGGAGAGTCCTTCGAGGACCGCCTGTGGCAGACCCCATCGGAAGAGGTCATCGGCGGCGGGACGCACGAGGGGACGTGCTGAACCATGCGGGTCGGGAAGGATTTCGCCACCACGGATGATGACGAAGGGGACCCCGTCGGCTTTGCGGCGCACAATGTCGGCGGCCGCAGCAAGCTCGTCGGCCACCGCGACGACGGTGACCTCGAGCGGCCGACCGAAGCGATCACGCCCGCCGCGCTCATCGCGCAAGGCCGCGATCCCCGCCACTCCTAACGCGACGTCGGTCTGTCCCATACGCCAGGGCCGCCCGAAGGTATCGCTGATCACCACTCCTACCGCCTTGCCGGTTGCCAGACGCAACCCCGCTGCTATTCGCTGAGCCGACGCATCGGGATCAGGTGGTAGCAGCGAGACGATCCCCTGTGGCAGGTTCGAGGCGTCCACGCCAGCATTCGCGCAGACGAACCCATGGCGCGTCTCGACGACGAGCACGTTCGCCGTCTCGGCCACGACCCGCAGCGCTTCTCTGCGGGCGAGCTCGCGCCGGGCCGTCGCGACGTCGACTCCCGGGGGAAGCTCGATGAGCGCCCCCTCGGCCTTGCTCACCGCCTTCTGCGCAATGCAGACCACGTCGCGGTCGCGCAGCGCGAAACCGGCACGCTCACAGCCCTCGACCACCAGCGTGGTGAGGTCGGCGCCCGGGGTCACCTCCGGGACGCCTGGCAGCGCGATCAGCTCGACGCGGGTCAAGACAGGCCCCTACCGTCTCCGTCGAAGTCTTGGTCCTTCCATCCCGTCGCGGTCCTGGGCAGACCTGCCCCGGTCTCGAGCAACCTTGTCACGGTCCAGGGCACCCACGCCGCTCCTGACTCCGAGACCGCTCCTGACTGCAAGACCGCTCCTTGCTTCAAATCAGCGACTCCGGTCTCCCACCTCATCGCAGGCCCTCCCGCCCTCCTCGCGTCTCCCGCCCCTAACGCAGTCGCTCGGCGAGGGTGAGGGCTGTCAGGGCGAGTGCCTCTGCAACCTCCGGGGCCTTCATCAGGGTGTCGGTTACCGTTGTCTCCACGCCAAGCGAGCGCACGCGCTCCGCGTCGCTGCGGTCAGCGACGTCCATGACCCAGCCGTCCAGCCACTCGTGGTAGAGGTGGGCGACACCAGCGGCGCTGACCTCGGCGCCTACTGTCGGCAGCAGGCGGTCCGCCATGCCGCGTACCACCTTGCCACCAACCACCGGGGAGACCCCTACGACGGGGGCGGGAGTGTCGAGGAGGGCCTGGCGTATCCCGGGCACCGCCAGGATCGTGCCGATCGAGACGACCGGATTCGAAGGGCCGACGAGGACCGCCTCGGCGTCTTGGAGCGCCTCGAGCACGCCGGGAGCGGGTCGGGCCCGATCGGCGCCGTCAAGGTAGACCTCGGCAACGGGGGGGTTCGCCTGCTCCCGCACCCAGTACTCCTGGAAGTGCAGCACTCGTCCGTCCGTCGTACGCACCCGGGTGCTGACCAGGTCGTCGGTGGCCGGAAGGAGTCGAACCTCGAGCCCGAAGGCTGCGCTGATCTCGCTCGCAACCCTGGAAAGGGGTATGCCGGCTCGTAGCCGTTGAGTTCGAATCAAATGTGTGGCGAGATCGCGGTCGCCTGTCCGAAACCAGCTGTCCACCCCGAAGCGGGCGAGCTCCTCAGCGACGTGAAAGGTCTCATCGGCTCGTCCCCACCCTTGACCCTCGTGCACTACACCGGCCAACGTGTATGTAATGGTGTCGAGGTCCGGGCAGACGTGCAGCCCGTGCAACTCCAGGTCGTCACCGACGTTGACGACGACCGCGACGTCGCGGGGGTGGACCGCACGAACGAGGCCGCGGAGAAAGCGGGCCGCCCCCACGCCGCCTGCTAGCACCGCATACACGCAACTCCTCTGCATCGCGAAGGGTACGCGTCTTCGATACGCGCCTTCGGGCGCGACGGGCCGGGGGGCCTTTGCTGCGCGACGAGATCTGCTGCCCAGCCGTGAGGGCGAGCTTCACACGCAGGCGGCCCCACCCGCAGCCGTACGACGTTTGATCCCGTCGGGGTGGGGACGGGGTGGGTGTCCCGCGGCGTCCTACTCTCCCACACTTGGGGGTGCAGTACCATCGGCGCTGGAGGGCTTAACTTCCGGGTTCGGAATGTTGCCGGGTGTG
>JALYGD010000394.1 GCA_030777265.1 Actinomycetota bacterium
CGAGCAATGCCAGGCCGACCATCGATCCGAACAGCTTGCTCTTCGTGCTCATCTTGCGCCTTGACGTCGAGGCACATCAGGCGGGTCGCGTCCGCCAGTGTGCGCAGCGAGGCTTGCCCTGGATTCCGGACGGCGCCCCTCGATAAAGCCAGACGGGAACACTGAGTGTAGCCACTTAGCCACGAGTAGTTGAAAAGGTCGGTGCCAGCGAGCTGCTCGTCGCCCGATTCCACCCCCCCAACCCTGGGATCGTCTCCGCGGCTCGTACTCGAGCCGCGAACGCTGACCTTCCGCGGGCAGGACCCAACCAGTCCTGGCGGTTCGTTCAGGGGCACGCCACCAGCCCCCACCTGGTCGATCCCCCCGACTGTCTGCGCTGGGCCGCGCGGTTCCTCCCCGGTCAGCCCTTCGACGTCACCCTGCACGCGACCGGGAGCCCCGCCCGGCCTTCCCGGGGGGGATACACGGTCTCCTACGAGCGCATCCCGTGCTCCTGCCCGACGGCTCCTTCGCGCGTCGCGGACCGTCCGCTACAGTCCTCTGCTGCGGCCACCTTCGCTGGCCCGCCACCGTCGGCTACATTTCCTACCGAAAGCGGCAAAAGCCCGCCTCGTCCCGCAAGAGAGGGGAACCGAGGTGGCTGCTGGAGGTGGCGAGCAGCATGTCGGACGCTGGCGCTGGGGACTCGGAGGGGTCGTCCATGGCAGGCACCGACGAGCTCGGCGCTACCTCCAGCAGGAACCTCGGCCACCTGACGGCGGCCTTTCGGCGGGTGAAGCTGCTCGTGGTCGGCGACGTCATGCTCGACCGCTACCTCTGGGGGTCCTCGCAGCGCCTGTGCCGCGAGGGGCCCGTCCCGATTGTCGAGGTGGAAGCCGTCGACGACCGACCCGGAGGGGCGGGGAACGCCGCCGCGAACGCGGCCGCGCTCGGTGCCACGACCCGCCTGCTGACGGCCGTCGGGGACGCCGCAGAGTCGGACCGGATACGGCTCGCGCTGGCTGCGGCCGGGGTCGACGCGGACCTCTTCGTCTCGCCGGGACGCCCCACCCTCGTCAAGCATCGGGTCATGGCGCACGACCAACTTCTCGCACGCTTCGACCTCGGCCAAGCCCGACCGCTCGGAGACGGGCCCGAGCGGGAGCTCGGAGAGCGTCTGGGCCGACTCTTCGACGAGGCTGACGCCGTAATCGTCTCCGACTACGGCTACGGCGTCTGCAGCGCGGCCCTACGCGCCACCCTCGCAGCCCGCCAGTCGGCGACCCCCAGGACGTTGCTGGTCGATGCCCGCTCCCCGGACCTCTACCGCGAGGCCGGGGTTACGGTCAGCAAGCCCAACTACTCCGAAGCCCTGAAACTGCTCGGCGTCCCCCCAACGAGCGGACCCTCGAGGGCGGAGCAGATCGAGGAGCAGGCCGACCGGCTGCTGGAGTCGACGGGGGGTCAGCTCGTCGTCGTGACCCTCGACTCTGACGGCGCGGTCATCCTCGAGCGCGGACAGGCCCCTCAGCGGGTCGCGCCCAGACCGGCGGCGCGCGGGCCCGTTCGCGAGGCCAACGGGCGTGCCGGTCCGACCGGGACAGGTCGCGAAGCGACCAGGTGGGGGGGCCCGACCGGGACAGGTCGCGAAGGGACCCGGTGGGGGGGCCCGATGCTGTCGACCGGTGCGGGGGACACGTTCGGGGCGGCGTTCGCCCTCGCGATCACAGCGGGCGCTGACGCGGTCGCGGCGGCCGAGATCGCCTCGGCGGCAGCGGCGGTGGTGGTCGGCAAACCTGGCACCGCGGTGTGTTCGCTCGAAGAGCTTCAGCTTCAGCTCGGCGGCGAGAAGAAGATCGACAGCCTCGAGAGCGTGGCCGCGAAGGCCGACCTGTACCGCCGGCGGGGGCTGCGGATCGTGGTCACGAACGGCTGCTTCGACATCCTGCACCGCGGCCACGTCGCCTATCTGAACCGGGCGAAGCTGCTCGGCGACGTCCTCGTCGTCGGCGTCAACTCCGACCGCAGCGTCCGCCGCCTGAAGGGCAGTGGACGACCCGTCAACCCACTCGACGACCGGCTCCACGTCCTCGCGGCGCTCGGTTGTGTCGACCACGTCGTCCCCTTCGACGAAGAGACCGCAAACCGACTCGTGGAGGCTGTCCGGCCGGACGTCTACGCGAAGGGTGGCGACTACACCCGGGAGATGCTGGCCGAAGCCGAGACCGTGGAGCGGTACGGAGGAGCCGTCGAGATTCTCGCCTACGTCGAGGACCGCTCCACGACCAAGCTCATCGACCTCATCCGCGACGGCGAGGACCAGTCTCGGCGGGGGACACCCCCGCACCCCCGGGCGCTCGAGCGCGGATGACACCACCAGTGACCCCAACACCCGGGATCGACTGGGGTGCGGTCCGCCGCATTCTTGTGGTGCGGCTCGACAACATCGGGGACATGGTCCTGCTCGGCCCGGCGCTGCGGGCGCTGCGGACGAACCTGCCCGACGCGACCCTGACGCTGCTGGGCTCCCCTGCGGGTGCTTCCGTGGCGCCGCTCCTGCCATGGGTGGACGAGGTTGTCGTCCGGAGAGTCGTGTGGCAGGACGCCTCGGGCAGCTTCCCCCTCGAACCCGAGCGCGAGCTGCGCCTCGTCGCCGACCTGCGAGGGGGAGCATTCGACGCTGCGATCATCTCCACGAGCTTCGCGCAGTCGCCCTTCCCGCCGGCCTACGCCTGCTACCTGGCAGGGATCGCAGTGCGCGTGGGGCAGTCGAAGGAGTTCGGGGGGAGCGTCCTGTCGCACCCCGTGCCGCCCGTCCCCTACGAGGCTCATCAGGTTGAACGGAGTCTGCAGCTGCTCGAGGGGGTGGGGCTGCGGCGGGCGGGGGAGGAGCTCGAAGTGTGCGTCCGGCCCGAAGATCGGGTGGCTGCCCGGCGGGTCCTGGCAGATGCGGGCGTCCCGCCCGACGCCCCCTACGTCGTCGTGGGGCCTGGGGCGAGCTGCCCGAGTCGCCGTTACGAACCCGAGCGCTTCGCGGCCCTCGTCGAGCTCCTCGCGCGCCACCTCAGGGTGGTCGTCGTGGGCAGTGCGAAGGAACGCGATCTTGCGACCCGGGTCGCCGACGGCGCCACCGGCGCGATCTCGCTCGCCGGGCAGACCGACGTCCCCGCGCTGGCGGCCGTCGTGGAGGGCGCCGAACTGGTTGTCACGAACAACTCCGCACCGATGCACCTGGCGGACGCCCTGCGCCGACCCCTCGTCGTCCTGTTCGCGGGCTCCGAGCTCGAATCACAGTTTGCCCCGCGGTCGGCACCCTCGCGTCTGCTGCGCAGGCCCACCCACTGCGCGCCCTGCCACGCCTTCGTCTGCCCCTACGCGGTGGAGGAGTGGCCTGTTGCCCCCTGTCTCGACATCCCCGCCGCAGAGGTGGCCGACGCCGCTCTCGAGCTGCTCGGCGCCGGGACGTCGGGGCGGAGGGAGGCGCAGCAGTGATGACGCGCCCTCTTCGGGTTCTGACCTGGCACGTGCACGGTTCCTACCTCGAGAACCTCGCCCGAGTCCCCCACGAGCTCTTCCTCCCGGTCAGAGACGGCCGGCCGGAAGGTTACGGCGGCCGCCTGCCCGGCTTCGATTGGGGCGCGAACGTCCACGACGTCCCTGTCGAGGAGGTGGGCAGGCTGACACTCGACGTCGTCGTCTTCCAGTCGCGGCGCAACTGGGAGATCGACCAGCACGAGATCCTCTCAGCGGCCCAGCGGCGCCTTCCCCGCATCTACCTGGAACACGACCCGCCCCGAGAAGTGCCGACCGACACCAGTCACGTCGTCGACGAGGACGATGTGCTGCTCGTCCACGTCACCCCGTTCAACGACCTCATGTGGGACAGCGGCCGCACCCCGACCCGCGTTATCGACCACGGCGTGGTCGTGCCCGCCGGCATGCGTTGGACCGGCCAGCTCGACCGGGGCCTGGCGGTGGTGAACTGCCTCGAGCGACGGGGGCGGCGGGCGGGCGCCGACGTCTTCCTGCTCGCTCGCCGCGAGCTGCCACTCGACCTCGTGGGGATGGAGTCCGAGCAGTTGGGAGGTCTGGGTGAGGTACCACGGGGTCGGCTGGCCGCATTCGAGGCCCGGTACCGCTTCTTCTTCAACCCCATCCGCTACACCAGCCTCGGCCTGGCCGTTCTCGAGGCGATGGCGATCGGGATGCCGGTCGTGGGCCTGGCAACGACCGAGATGGCCACCGCGATCGAGAACGGGGTCTCGGGCTACGTCGACACCAACATGGGTCGGCTGGTCGAGCGCATGCGAGAGCTGCTCGGGGACCGGTCGCTGGCGTGCCAGCTCGGGGAGGGGGCGAGACGCCGCGTGTTGGAGCGCTTCCACATCGACCGGTTCGTGCGGGACTGGGACGCGGCGCTCCGGCTGGTCGGAGGCTAACGGGAAGGGGCGCAGGCCCGGGCGGGTGCTAGAAGGACGGGCGGGGTGCGCGTGACCGACACCACAAAGGCAACGTCGATCCTCTTTGTCGAGCTGCTCGGAGGTATCGGCGATCTCGTGCTCGCGCTGCCTGCCATCCACGCGCTGGCACGCACCCACGCGCCCGCGCACACGACCATGGTGACCTTTCCGCCAGCAGGCCGGCTGCTCGACCACGACCCTTCCGTCGACGAGCTCCTCGAGCTGCCACGTGGCGGGCCCGAGGAGGTTGCCGCCGCGGTATGTCGGCTGCGCGCGACCCGCGACTTCGACGTCGTCGTATCCGACAGCATGTACGGTGGGCTCGACAGCGTCCTCGCAGGCTGGGGGCGGGTCGCCACGGTCACGAACCTCTGGCGCAACCCCCCAGAGGACGAGCTCATCGACCTCCGCTTCCTCGAGCTCCTCCACCATGACGGCCTCATCGAGGCTCGCTTCCTCCAGCTGCCGCCGCACATCGCGCTCACGCCACAGGAGCGGGCCTGGGGCCGCCACCGTCTCGACGAGGCGCTGGCCGGCCGCCGCCCCCGGGTCCTGCTCGTCCCTGACGTCGGCATGGCCATCAAGCGCTGGCCGGATTCGAGATGGAAGGCGCTGGCCGCGAACCTCGTGGCCGAGCTGGGAGCAGGAGTTGCCGTGGTCGCCGGCGACGATGCGGAGTTGACCGCTGCCGTCGCCGGTGGCGGATCCGCGGTCGCACTGCCACGCCTCGGGCTGCGTGAGCTCGCCGCGATCGCGGCCGCGGCGGACGTCTGCGTCGGGCCGGATACCGGGCCGGTCCGCATCGCCGCTGCGGTTGGAACACCCACCGTCTGCCTCTACGGGCCGACCACGTCTGGCCGTTTCGGCCTCCGCCCCGGTCACATGAACCTCGACTCGCCGCTGCACTGCGATGAGCGCAAACCAAGCAACATGACGGAGCAGTCGTGCTGGTACAGCGGCAGCTGCCTCTTCCCGGACCGCCGGAACTGTCTCGATGACGTTCCGGTCGCGGTCGTGCTTGCCGCCGTTCGCACTCTCCTGTGAGCGCCGCTTCACACGAGCGACGTGAGAGGAGCCTTCTTAGGTCTCCTAAGACGGCGACGGTGCTGGTCGAGCAGCGAGTTGCCGCCACAGCTCGAGGTAGCTCCCTGCCATGCGCTCGTCGGTGAAGCTCGTCGCAACGTCCCTGCCCCGCCGCCCCATGCCCAAGCGGAGCTCGGGATCGTCGATCAGCCGTTGCAGGGCCGTTGCGAGCCGGTCCGGGTCGTCCTTGGGGACGAGCAGGCCGGTCTCCCCGTTCCGCACGGCCTCGGGGACGCCTCCCACCCGGCTCGCAACGACAGGGAGCCCGGCGAGCATCGCCTCGACGATCGCGAGGGGGAATCCCTCGGAGCGCGAGGGCAGCACAAAGATGTCGCTCTGGGCCAGGAAGTGGTGCACGTCATCGGTCCATCCCGTGATGTGCACGCGGTCACCGATTCCGAGACGGACCGACTGCCGCTTCAAGGCGTCGTGCTCCTCGCCGTCACCCACCATCAGGAGC
>JALYGD010000395.1 GCA_030777265.1 Actinomycetota bacterium
TCGAGGGAGATCTCGGCCAGTCGTCCACCCCTGGCCACGACTGCCTGCAACAGCCCCCGACCGCCTGAGGCCGCCTGCGCGTTCGGGTCCTCCTCGAGCTCGAGCTGCACGGAACCGGCCGAGCCTCGGGCGATCCATCGTCCGAGGCCTGAGCGCAGCTCCAATTGGACGCGGGAGAGCTGAAACTCGGTCAGCCAGTGGGTTGCGGCGGCGGTGAGCGTCCCGTCGGCCCAGCCGCGCAAGAAGGTCACCTGTTCCTCCGAGCCGTTCACACCGTCGCCCCGCACTGGGACGCTCAGAACGATGGTCGGTGTCGGAGTAAGCCCGAGGCAGGCGGGTAGGCCCGAGGGACGGGCCGCTTCCGTCACCCCGCCCAGGATCGAGACGATCGTACGTCCGTTTTGGACACGAGGCTCGAGCCCGGAGGGGAGGAGGGCGGCGAGCCGGTCATGGTGCACCGCGATGTCGACGACCATGGCGTGGCGGACTCGGGCCACGAGAGGAAGGGGGTGGAGAGGGACGAGGGTGCGCACGGCGCGGCGCACCAGCATCTCGAGCGCGGGCTCCGTGCGGCGTGACACTGCCAGCTGCCAGCCGAATCCCAGTGAGAACGCCACGAACAGCCCGATGCTCGTTCCCACCACCAGAGCCAGCCCGTCTGGCGCCGCGAGGAGAAGGACTCCGCTACCGAGCGCCGCGAGGAAGGCGCCCAAGCCGAACAGCCGCACGAGAGGATGAAGGCGCGGGCCGGCCGCTCGGACGAGGGCGAGCCCAACGATCCCGTACACCCCGTTGCCCCCCACCGCACTAAGTCCCAGGGCGGTGCGCTCGACGGCAACGAAAGCGGCTGGCTGTCCGGCGGCCGCGCTGGCGGCGAGGGCGGGGAGGGCGGCCGCCAGCAACGCGACCGCGACGATGTCGGCCGCTACCGCTACCCCGACCGCGGCGATCGCAACCGGCCGCCACTGGGGATGAGCCCGCTCCGCGAGCAACACGAGAACGGCGAGCAGTCCAAGGCTCGCGACGCCCCATGTCGCCCAACCGAAGGACCACCATGCGCCGGCGCGGACGACAGCGGCGGCCCGCATGCCGACTGGGCCGGCGCCCGCCGAGCCCTCGGACAGCACCGCCACGGTGAGCACCGACGCGGCGACGTTTGCTGCGGCGGCCGCCCAGGCCAGGTACGTGCCCGGCCCTGCACCTCCGACGAGCCGTCGGAAGGCGACGATGGCATCCCGCTCGGCCACTGCGGCCCAGCCGGCGAGGCCGAGGGTGGCGCCGGCGACACCGGCGGTCGGGACGGCCCACTGCAGCTGGCTGAGCAGCAGGCGTGGCAGGCCGTGACCGACGCGAAGCTCGACCGGCGCGAGGACGTGGGGGAAAATCGAGACCCCGACCGCAGTCACAGCGGCAGCCACGCAACCAACCGCAGCACCCTGCGTGAGCGGTCGCAGCCTCTGGCGGCGGGCTACCAGCTGCCGTGCCCAGCCTCTGTCCTGGTCGCCGGTGGCGCTCAGGGAGCCCGCACGGCTCTGGCGTGAAGATCCCGCGTGCTGGGCGAGCGGCAGCAGCCATGGTCCGACGATCGCCGTTGTGAAGCCGCCGAGGATCGCGATCCCGAGCACCCCCGACCAGCGCACGTCGAGCGCGTCTGGCGCGGCGAGGTGGGGACCGATCAGCGCGGCGAGGAGCATGCCGATCGTCCCGGTGAGGAGCCACCAGGCCTCGTGGCGTAGTCGGGTGGCTGTTCCCACGCCTCCTCCTTGCGAGTTGGAGCGTCGAGAGTAGGAGCGCTACCGGCTGCGGTCTGTAGAGCGTTAGAGCAGGTCAGCGACGACTTCACGCTCTTCTTGCAGCTCTCGTACCGAGATCTGGATCTTCTCCCGAGCGGACTCGGAAAGGTCGAGGTCGTGGACTATCTTGTAGTTGCCTTTGCCGTCGGTACTCACCGGAAAGCTCGAGATCAGGCCCTCCGGGACGTGATAGGAGCCATCGGAGGGCACCGCCATCGAGACCCAGTCTCCTTCAGGCGTGGGTCGCCCGCCGAGCCAGTTGCGGACGTGCTCGACGAGGGCGTTCGCCGCGGACAGCGCGGAGGACTGTCCCCGTGCTTCGATTATCGCCGTGCCGCGGTCCTGTACGGTGGGGAGGAAGTCCCGCTCGAACCAGCTGTCGTCGCCGATCGCCTCGGTGGCGAGCTTGCCGTCTATCCTCGCATGTTCGAAGTCGGGAAACTGGGTCGCGCTGTGGTTGCCCCATACCGCGAGGTTCGAGACTGCTGCGGCCCCTACCCGAGCCTTGGCGGCGAGCTGTGCGACGGCCCGGTTGTGGTCGAGGCGGGTCATCGCGCTGAAGCGCTGTGACGGGATGGGCGCCGCGTTGTTCATGACGATCAGGCAGTTCGTGTTGGCCGGGTTTCCGACCACAGCGACCCGGACGTCATCGGCGGCGGCCGCGGCGAGCGCCTGACCCTGTGCCGTGAAGATGGGGCCGTTGTCCTTCGCCAGGTCGCGGCGGGCCTGACCCTTGCCGCGAGGCTTCGCACCGACGAGCAGCGCGAGGTTGACTTCTCGGAACCCCACTTCGGCCTTGTCCGTGAGGATCAGGTCGGCCAGGAGTGGGAAGGCACAGTCTTCCAGCTCCATCGCGACTCCGCGAAGGGGGCCCAGGGCACCGGGTAGCTCGATGAGCTGGAGGACGACTGGGGTGTCCTGGCCGAGCATCTCGCCAGAGGCGATGCGCGGCAGGAGCGCGTAGCCGATGGCGCCCGCGGCACCGGTCACTGCGACGCGGACGGGATTCGCCATAGGAGTTGCTCCTCATTGGCGGCGGTGGGGGCGAAAGGCGGGCTGGGCGGCGGTCTCAGCCTAATGGGGGTCGAAGCAGTGTGTCGTATGCGGCGTCGGCAGCCCGGCGCCGGACTCGTCAGGGGTGGAGGTCCAGCTGCGACTCCTCCTTGTTGACAGTCAGGAGGGCGGATACTTGTGTCCCGCTCCGAGGGGGTAGGCGCAAAGAGGACCCGTCGCCCCGTCGAACTCGAGTTTGTCGTGAATGGGATCTTCTGCCCCACGCTCGTCGGGCGGGTCCACGAGTTCGGCGAGATCAGCAACGCCCTGGACTCAGCTCAGCGGTCTCTCCGTGGATCCGCCGTCTTCCTCATCGGTGAAGCAGGCGTAGGCAAGTCCCGCTTGGCCCAGGAGGCGATCGCAGAAGCCCGACGCCTGCGCTTCAGCGTCCTCTACGGCCGTGCGGCTGAAGCCGACATCCCCCTCGCGTTCCGTCCCTTCGCCGAGGCCCTCTGCTCCTACTTTCGAGAGAGCGGACCGCTCGATCTTCCCGAGTTGAAGCCCTTCCAGCCGATCCTGGCCCGACTCGTGCCGGAGTGGAGAGGCGCTGCTAGTGCTCCGGCAGGCGAGTCCATCGTCCTCCTCGCCGAGGCCCTCCTCCGCGTGCTCAGAGCCGTCGGCCGGCGCGCCGGCTGCCTCCTCGTCCTCGAAGACCTTCACTGGGCCGACCCGGAAACGCTCTCGATCATCGAGTACCTGGCCGAAAATCTCGCCTCGGAGCCTGTCGTGTGCCTCTGCACGGTCAGGTCGGGCGAGGGAAGCGGCGCCACTGGCCTCAT